>NZ_JBRJXU010000065.1:0-157065 GCF_057467645.1 Zarconia sp. | reverse complement strand
TGGGGTGTAGGGTGTGGGGTGTGGGGTGTAGGGAAAATTCATCTCCCTGTCCCCTTGTCTCCCTGTCCCCTTGTCCCCTTGTCTCCTTGTCCCCTTGCCTCCCCACCTCTCAATCGGGAAGTTGAACCTGATTCGGACAGGGTCGTCCTTTGTCAAAATCCGTAATATTTGCCAACGTCGTTTCGGCAATATTTTGCAAAGCGTTGCGGGTAAAAAAGGCTTGATGTGCCGTAATCACCACGTTAGGAAACGATTGTAACCGCTGGAAATCATCATCTTGAATGACGGTATCCGAGAGGTCTTCAAAAAATAAATCTTCTTCTTGCTCGTAGACATCGATTCCCAGATAGCCCAGCTTACCGGACTTGAGGGCATCGATCGCTGCTGCGGTATCGATGAGTCCTCCCCGACTGGTATTGATGAGCATCGCACCGGTTTTGAGGTGTGCCAGGGATTCTGCGTCGATCAGGTGGTACGTCTGGGGGGTGAGGGGACAGTGGAGGGAAACGATATCCGCAGCCGAGAGTAACTCCGGCAATTCTACATATTGCACGCCCATCTCCACAAACGCCTGATTTTGGTAAACGTCATAGGCGAGTAATTGGCAACCAAACCCTTTCATAATTTGGGCGAAACACCAACCAATTTTCCCCGTCCCGACGATTCCCACCGTGGAACCGTGCAAGTCGAATCCCAGCAACCCTTCCAGGGAAAAATTATCATCTCGCACCCGGTTGTAAGACCGATACAGCTTGCGATCGAGCATCAAAATCAACGCCACGGCATGTTCGGCTACCGCGTAGGGAGAATAGGCCGGAACGCGCACCACGGTCATTCCCAGTTCCGCGGCCACCGCTAAATCGACATTATTAAACCCCGCAGAACGCAGGGCAATGAGTTTCGTGCCTCCAGCGGCTAGGCTGTGTAAGGTGTCTGCGTCGAGGCGATCGTTGATAAACGCGCAAACCGCCGGAAATCCCGCTGCGAGCACTGCAGTTTCTGAGGTGAGGCGAGGTTCGAGAAAGACCAGTTCGTGCCCTAGATTGCCATTTGCCCCATCAAGAAACTGTCGATCGTAGTTTTTAGAACTGAAAACTGCAACTTTCATCACCCTCACCCTAAGTAAAGTCTTAAAAATAAATTTATCGATCGCAACCGAGTCGTTCGATCTCGCTCAGAAATCGATCCCCTGCATTTTACCCATTTTTCCAACCCAGGAAATGTATCGATCTCGACATACCTCGCTTCTAGGCTGTAACCGATTTTGCTAGACCCCTTGCCAAGAAACTCAGACAATCGGACACTAAGACTGGACAATCCCCTACTCAGTCAAGAGGTGTTTCGGTGAAAAGAGTTCTCGGCATTATTCTCGGTGGCGGGGCAGGTACTCGTTTGTACCCCCTGACGAAGCTCCGAGCCAAGCCTGCGGTTCCCCTCGCAGGAAAGTATCGTCTTATTGATATCCCCGTCAGTAATTGCATCAACTCCGACATTCACAAGATGTACATTCTGACGCAGTTTAACTCGACGTCGCTCAATCGACACGTTAATCGCAGCTATAATTTTTCCAGTTTTAGGGAAGGTTTTGTCGAGATTCTCGCAGCTCAGCAAACCTCAGATAATCCCGGTTGGTTCCAGGGAACGGCCGATGCCGTGCGTCAATATTTGTGGCTGTTGCAAGATTGGGATGTGGACGAATACCTGATTTTATCGGGCGACCATCTCTATCGCATGGACTACAGTCTATTTGTCAAGCGCCACCGGGAAACCAACGCTGATGTCACCCTTTCCGTCGTTCCCATTGACGAAAAACGGGCCTCAGATTTCGGCTTGATGAAAATTAACGATGCCGGTCGAGTGGTCGACTTCGCTGAAAAGCCCAAGGGAGATGCCCTCAAAGCGATGCAAGTGGACACCACCGCTCTGGGACTGACTCCCGAACAAGCGGCTCAAAGCCCCTATATCGCTTCGATGGGCATTTATGTTTTTAAAAAACAAGTTTTAATCGATTTACTCGAAAAAGCTCCAGACCAAACGGATTTTGGAAAAGAAATTATTCCCGGTGCTGCCGCCGATTACAATCTGCAGGCTTATTTATTCGATGGCTACTGGGAAGATATCGGAACCATCGAAGCCTTTTTCAATGCCAACTTGGCGCTGACGAAGCAACCAAAACCTCCCTTTAGTTTCTACGATAAAAACGCACCGATCTACACCCGCGCTCGCTATTTACCTCCGAGCAAGTTGCTCAATTCTCGGGTCACCGAATCGATGATCGGGGAAGGATGCATTCTCAAAGATTGCCGGATCGATCGCTCCGTATTGGGGGTTCGCACTCGTATTGGTGCTGATTGTGTCATCGAGGAGTCCTTGATTATGGGGGCAGACGACTACCAAGCGTTTGCCGAACAGAATGCTCCCGAGGATAGTCAAATTCCCATTGGCATCGGCGAGAAGACCACCATTCGTCGTGCCATCGTGGATAAAAATGCGCGCATCGGTCAAAACGTCCAAATCGTGAATAAAGACCGGGTGGAAGAATCCAATCGCGAAAGTCTGGGATTTTATATTCGCAATGGGATCGTCGTCGTACTCAAAAATGCGATAATTCCCGATGGAACCGTAATTTAACGGCGATCTGACATCGACTTCAGACGATCGGGTGTATCTACGGGTTTCAAGCAGACGATGGAGCAAAAAACTCTGCCATTGCTCGGGCGAAACCTGCAAACGAACTATAATCCTCCGAGACGATCGCGACTGTCATTCCTAATGTTTTGGCATTGGCGGCTGTATAGGGTCCAAAACAAGCGATCGCACATCCCGCAAGATTTTGCGGGGAGTCGATCGTGCCTAAAAAACTTTCAACTTCCGCACTGCTACTAAAGGCGATCGCATCAACTTTACCTTGACGCACGAGATTCAACTCGATTTCGTAACCGTTGGGGAGCGATCGCCGGGTAGCGTAGGCGGGTACGCGGGTGACACTCATCCCCAAATTCTCTAACGCCGCCACAAAATCAGGGACGATGTTCGGTTCTCGAATGCCCATCACTTCGGGAACGGGAACGAGGATGGTTTGGGAGGCGATATCGATGATGGGAGAGAGTTCCGCGACAATGCCGTTGGGACTGGGTTCGGCGGGAATCAGGTCGGCACGAAACCCCAACTCGGTAAGCCTGCCGGCATCTCGACCGATGGCGATCGAGCGGCAGCGTGCCGATGGGGATAGTCCTAAGGTATTCAAGCGTTCGGCAACGGCATCGATGCCGTTGCGACTGGTAAAGGCTATCCAATCGAATCGATCGAGCTGTTGAAGCGCGCGATCGAGGGCAGTATAATCTTCAAGCAAACAAGTTTCAATTGTCGGCATCAAAATCGGCAGTCCGCCCAAATCCACGATTTCCCGCGCTAATCTAGAAGCGTAGGTTCGCGGTGCGGTGACCAGGATGCGCTTGCTCCAGAGGGGAAGTTGATGGGATGGAGTGAGTCGGCCAGGTGGATGGGTAGATGAGAGAGACACGGTGACGCACACACACACAGAAGATAAGAGATAAGAGCGTTCACCAATTGTCCGTTGTCCGCGATCGGTTGTCTATGCACCTGAGCTCGAGAAAATGTACGGTGTCCGGTTAGGATAGGGGGTGTTTACTTTGAAACCTGGCGCATGAAACGATTTATGAAACCTGTTTTCTTGAGATCGAACCTGCTTGCCGTCGTTCTGGGAACGCTCGTCTCCCAACCCACTTGGGCGCAGGACTCGATCGTGCTTTCGCAGACGGTTTCTCAACTGACGCGAGACTACGATTATTTGATTGATGTCTGCTCCGAAAGTCGCGGACGAGAAGCCCTGGAGGCTTGCGATCTCGCTTTGGATATTCAACCAGAAGATGCCACGACTTGGACGAACCGAGGAACGAGACTCGACGAACTCGGACAACTCCCAGCGGCTTTAACATCCCACGATCGGGCCATCGAACTGGCATCGGATTATTCCCTGGCGTGGGCGAATCGATGTTCGGTACTCATTGGCTTAGGTCGCAATTCCGAAGCGATTGAATCCTGTCAAGCAGCCATTCAAGGTGATGGTCGTTGGGGGGCGATGGGAGAAGTGCTCGCGTGGTATAACTTGGGTGTTGCCTTGCACTATCTCGAACGAGACGAGGAAGCCCTCGATGCCTACAATCGGGCGATTTCTCTCACACCGAACGATGCCGATGCTTGGAATAACTTGGGTTTGGTCTTGGAAGGGTTAGGTCGGCTTGAAGAGGCAATGGACGCCTACCAACGAGCGATTTCTCTCGATCCGGCTCATCCGCTAGCCAGACGCAATATCAATCTATTACAACCTCAAATCGATTGAGGATGTGAGTTGCGAATTGTTGTAAATGTTGGAGAGTGCCGAGAAGGGTGTGTTTGAAGTCAGTGTCGATGGAGTTTCAATCCTGGGGACATGGACGACAGGATCTAGAAAATTCAGAAATTAGCTTTGTCCCAACGCAACGATCGAATTGAGAGGACTAGAGTTAAGGTTTTAGGGTGAGTGAGAAAAGATCGCCGTTGACTTCTCTCTTGTGACTCTGGCGAATTTCACCGATATTTGCAACACATGTCTGTCTACGAGCAAATTTACGCCATCGTGCGTCAAATTCCCTTCGGTCAAGTTGCCACTTACGGGCAAGTGGCAATCTTGGCGAATTTAGCCGGTCGAGCGCGTTTGGTTGGATATGCACTATATCGGGTGGACTCGATTGCGGCAGATATTCCCTGGCATCGGGTGGTGAATGCTAAAGGGGAAATTTCCCATTCACCCCAGCGACGGGGAAGCGATTATCTCCAGCGATCGCTCTTGGAAGCCGAAGGGATTGATTTCGACGATCGCGGCAAAATTAATTTACGTCAGTATCTGTGGCAATTTCCAGATCGCACTACGGAAATGGATGAGGATACGATTGCCTGCAGTCGGTGAAATCGGGCTGTTTCCACCGTCGAGTAATATATCTATACATTTAAGATGAATTTAACGTTAGTGCCGCGCAGCCAAAACACCACACTCGTTATCAACAGCTGAAATCAAGGTATACTCAGGCTTTTGAGTTTTTAATCGTATATTTCTAATTCCCCATAGCGATGCAAGTTTGGGCTCGGCCGAACACCTGATTTATCCTCGGCCCAAACCGCTAATTTTTGCGTAAAAGCCCCCTCCAAAGCGGGCTTCACCTGAATTCGCATTAAGTTAGCATCTTTTACCATATCTTCTTGCACAAAAATACATAAAAAGGTTCCGGAAAGTTCTCGGGTGACTTGAATAAGTAGACAAGATGAGTGCCAAAGTACGAACCGACAGTATCCTCAAAGACAAACACGATTGGTTCGTAGAAGATCTGAAACAATCATTCAACTTTTCAAGGAGGATTTATTGTCTTCACAGACTATTTTTCTCGAATCACAAAACACTCAAAATTCACAACAATATCACCCACCTCAGGTACTGTCTAAAATCGGCAAAAAAATTAGACTAGAAATATATCATAACCCTAGTAAATAAAACTTAAATATTATTGAGTTTTTGCAATTATTGCCGATTCAAAGAGTAAACAACTAGGAGAAAGCCTTGTTACTTTATACAGACCCAACTCGCTCGAACGTACTCGCAAATCAAGGAGCCTTAGAACTCTATCGAGATATCGTCAGAGGATTTTATCTCAACTCTGCTCGCATTCCCAATTCCAACTTCACGAGAATCGAAGCCTTCAGCAAACTTGACACCGAGACTCAAGCCCAAATAGACACGGTGTCCTGGATCGCATTTCCAAAATCAGCGGTTGCATCCGACGAAGAAATCGATCGGCAGCGCATCCGATTGCAGGACGAATATGTTGAGTGGCGCACCCAACGAGATTCAAATGGGGCCGTTCGTCAAATTACCTTCACCACTGAATTTCTCGAGTACTACGAAGCCCTTGCCCAAGTCAGTTTCGAGGCTCTCGTTGCAGGTATTCAAGCGGTGATTCCCGGTGCAAACCCAACGCCACGGGAATTACTTGGCACCGAGTTCGATCGCCCCGAAGATCGGGCTTTTAGGTTCCGCCAACACCTACCCCAAAACCCCTGGAATAACGGCGAGAAAGGCATTCTTTGCTTGTCCCAACAGTTTAATACCATGAGTGCCTTGTTTACCCTCGTCCATGAGTGCGGCATTCCCAACCCCCAAGTCGATCCGGCCGAGATTTGCCATAACGCGAACTGTCTGCACACTCGCAATTCCGATCCCTTCGTCTGTACTGCCTGTCAAAATCAAGCTCGGGGGTCGCGCGCCTTGAGCTTAGCAGATCCGGTGGGCATCAAAATTCTCAAACTCGATGGCATTTGGGAAGTCGATGGCGAGCGCATTGCCATTAACAACCCCGATCGCAACCGAGGGATTTGGCAGGTGAGTCGCAACGGACGGCGAGCGGTGCTGAACGTGATTCCGGGTCTGACCCTCGACAGCCGTTCGATCGTGACGGGAACTCAAATTTCCACGAAGCTTTCGGTGGGAGTAGACGTAATTACCGCTCCGGAAGACGCATTACCCGAATGGGCGAGAACCGGGCAGGAGGCATTGATATGAGAATGGCGAATATCCTGCGCGAAACCATCATTCGAGGTGCAATCGCCCTGACAGTAATCCTGGGAATCTTCACCATCGGTATTTTTTCCGCCCAAGCGCAACCAGTTTCCTTACTCAAACAGACCCACGATCGCGCCCGAGTCGAACCCTTACCCCCCGCCGAACTCGACGAACTTGGCGATCCGTTTTTCAACCTCGTTCTGCAGAAGCGTCCCGATGTCACCAACCTCACAGACATCGAAAATCTGATGCAACCCGATGCGACAGAAACCTATGTAGTTGACGAGCGGATCGTCGATAAACGCTTGGGACAATCTCGTCGAGGCATTCTGGCATTTCGAGGGGAAACCGACGGTGAATTTCTCGAACCCAACGTGATGATGTCCGTTGCCTTCGATTCGGAAAAATTTTCCGAGACCCCCGACTTCCTGGAGGTGTGGGGTTGGGATAGCCAGCGCGGTCGCTACAATTTTTATAAACTCGATCGCAGCGGAACCAACGAACTGAGCTGGAAATTTCGCGGGTCGTCGGTGGGGGCTTCTGCGCTAACCCCTCGACAGCGGACGGGAACTTGCATGGCTTGCCACGTCAACGGCGCGCCGATTATGAAAGAACTGTTCTTCCCGTGGAATAACTGGCACTCTTTTGCCTCGGAAGCCACCTACCTGAAAGCCGAACAACCCGATCGCTGGCCGGTTGCCGATAGCAAACGCTTGAAGGAACACCTCACCAGTGCCGAAAAACTGGAGAAATTAATAATTCCCGCGATCCGCAGACTCAATACTCGGAAAATTAATGCGAGCGTCCGCACCGATCGATCGGTGGTGGAAGTGACGGAGGCAAAGGAACTGCTTAAACCTCTTTTCCAAACTACAGAGGTCAACTTTATCAGCGACGATCGCCCCTCGAACCTCCATCCATTTTCCGACACCACCTCCCAAAGCGAGATTGCCATCCCCGATAGCTTTTTTCTCAATGTCGAGCTGATTGCTGGGGGGGGATTTGCCGGATACCGAGGTTTAGGCATTACCGAAAGCCGCCAGTTTTCTGAAATGGCGAAGGTGGAAGCGGCAGAGTACGATCGGTTGGTGCAAGAATCAGCCGTCAAATTAGCCGGTCAGCGACCCGGAGATAGCCATTTCGCCTGGTTCGTGCCGGAAGCAAGCCATATCGATAATGATGAAATCGACCAACTGATGGGCAAAGGCATCGTCCCTCGGGAGTTTGTGGCATCGGTTATGGCGATCGACCTGGAAAACCCGATTCTATCAACCGATCGCCAGCGCCTGCTCGACTTCATTCCCGACAGGTTCCAAGTTAAACCCACCAATACCTTAATTCCCCAGACGATCGCCGCCTTAAAACGAGCAAATCCATCGAGCGATTCTCCTGAAGGTCGGTTTTTGACCCTGCTTGAAAGCGACGATCCGATCGCCGAGTTGCGAGATGAGGTGAACGATTATTTAGCGCGCGAAACCCAACTCCTGAACGGGGGAGATGAAGCAACCCGATTTGTCGAACTCAAGCGATTGTATTCCATGGCGATCTCCCGCCGGACAAATCTGGTGCGCGATGAGGTGTTGGGCAACCTTAATGAAGCCCAAGGACTGCTTTTACCTCTGCCGTAGATGGGAGAGTAGGCAATGGACAATTGACAATGGACAATAAGTTCGTTGCGACGCTCTTCCCCCTCCTCACCGTGTCCCCGTGTCCCCGCGTCTCCACATTCCCCGATAGCAGGCACATTTAACCCGATCGCTATACATTGAATCGTGACTATAGAATTTGGCAACAACTCTAATCAACATCGAGAGTCTCATCGCATCAAGCGCATTATCCTTCCCGTTGCGAGCATTGTCGGCTTGGTACTACTGGGATTTTTTTCTCCCAGGTTTTCTTCGGCGATCGCGATTAATGACTCGATTAGCACGGATATTGGCGGCTTACTGGGTATCCTCGCATTTATTTCTTTTGCCTTGGAGAGCGCCCTGGAAATTTACGTGAGTACGCTACGCAATGCAGGTCGCGAAAGGTTAGAGCGACAAATCGAACGAGTTCCTTTGGAGAAGGAAGAATCTCAACCGGGTGATGGTGAAATTGCCCAATTAAACCTGGAACTTTTCGAATACCGCGAAGATACGGCATACATCACTCGCGTTGTCAGTCTCGTAGCCGGTGTCCTCATTGGGATTATGGGCGTTCGTATCCTGCAACCGTTTGTGAATTTAGGTACGTTAGCTGGATTTCAAGTGCCTCTATTTCACGCTGTGGATATCTTACTCACCGCAGCTCTACTTTCCGGTGGCAGCGAAGGCATTCACCAACTGACGAAGATTTACGCCAAAGCCACTCAAAAAGCTGTTGAGTAGGAGTTGGAACCGATTTCGGTGCCGGTCAACTTTACGAATCATTTTATCCCCCTACCTTCCTAAAGTTAAGGTTGCAAACCCAACATCGAGGGAAATTAGGGGGTTTTTGGCAGAAGTACGAGATCTTCAGGCGGTCATGTTGCGCTTGAGGAGAGCAGCGTACAGGTCGATCGTGACATCGAGTAGAGACAAGGTTAATGGTAAGTTGCACGTGGCTGGCATCAATCGGAAATCACTGATGTGATCGCCACCATTGCCTACCCGGCAGATGCTTTCACTCTACTCGATCGATTGGCATCAATCAGCGCAAGAGATCTGTTCTGAGTCAAGGGATTGTTGGGGTTGCAGTCCAAATTTAGATTCAGTTGGTGCAGACAGTCGTTGGCGCTAGAAGCAACGAGCGATAGTGTGGCGAGCTTTCAACTTGTTTTTCCGAGTATACGAGAAACCCAACAATCGACAGGATTGGAAATTCCTGGAGTTGTCACCATGGGACCTGTATTTGTTAAGAGCTCAAGGATCGTTCGAGTGTTAGGGCGATCGTTTGCGAGGATGTCTGACGTGTCAGTCGGGTTTGACGATCGAGATTATCGTGCTAGGTTAGCCGTCAGATTCGTCTGGCAAGTGGCAAGAATTTCTCGATCGGATGGGCTAATCTCATCGATGGGGTAGAAGCCGTCCAGTCGAGGCTGGGCACTGACGCTACCAGTTGCGGCCACCAGATTGGTATTGTCTACGGCGATGGTGTAGGGAAAAGATTGCTGGCTGTAGCTATCGACAACGTTTAAGGCCAAGCGATTGCTGCCAGATGTACCGTAGAAGCAATCAAAGGAAGAAGACGGCTGATAAAACGCACCGATGACGCGCTCCTGGCGCACTTCAAAAATTGCGTAAGAGCGACCCATTTGTTGCGGTTGGGAAGACTCTCCCTGAAGGTAAACACCATCGGGAATAGCGGTTTGGGATGGGTAGGAAATTGCTTCGAGAGCTCGCCTCTGAAGAGGTTTCTTCTTCGGGACTGCTTGCGCGCTAGAGATGAAAAAACTGCCTGTAATCGCGCCCAAGGTCACCACTGAAAACAGTTGGCTCGCTCGGATCGACGTTATTGGGGCTTGTTGCGTTGCTACTCCTCCAAACAGTCTCGCAAATGTGACCATGCCTGACACCACAAAAATTTCTACAGTCAAGAGTGTCTCACAGGCCTCTATAGACTGTCAGCGATCGCCTGCACGGGTTGGTTGCGATCGATATCGCTATGGAATGCGATCGATGTCAATGCTTTATTGACACTTTTCTGATAAAATTTACAGCTATCGTTCATCAGAAAAGTTAATCGATCGAACCCCACTATCTAGTAAGAGAAGCATAACAATTGCGTTGTGTCAATATAAGACTGATAAAGGTTGATGACGTTGCTAAACCGATTCCGATGGGCAAAACTAAGCAACGTTTCCTCGATTTCAGGAAAATCTCTCGAGAGCAAATGTTCTTCAATGGACCCATACTCTTCGGGCGAAATTTCCTGACAATTTCGACGCACGTTACTCAGATAGCGGTGGAGATAATCATCTCGCGTTTCCCTTTGACGACGGACGACATCAGCCAGCAGAGACACCCCATCTAGGTTGAGCAGATGATGTAGCTCGGCGATGGGCGTGCTCTTTTTCTTCTCAGTTATAACAATTTATCTGTAATTATCGACGATCGACCTTCAAGACGACCGCTTCGGAAAAATTTTTCCGAGTCCCCTTGTCCTCTGACAAAGATGTCAAAATAGATAAAATCGCAACTGTTAAGAAACTTAAATCTTTGTATGGCTGACCAGTTAATCCGCGCAACCGCAGCAGACGGCGGCATCCGCTGCGTGGGTGTCATTACCACTCGACTCACGCAAGAGGCACGGGAGCGACACAAACTCTCCTACGTCGCCACGGCAGCCCTAGGACGAACGATGGCTGCGAGTCTCCTGCTCGCATCGAGTATGAAGCGACCGGAGTCGAGAGTCAATATCCGAGTCAGTGGCAACGGACCCTTAGGAGGTATTCTCGTCGATGGTGGTCTCGACGGTACGGTGCGCGGTTATGTCGGCAACCCCAATATCGAACTACCCCCCAAACCCAACGGCAAACTCGATGTGAGCGGTGCCGTTGGCGAGGAAGGTTTTCTCTACGTCGTTCGGGATGTCGGCTACGGCTATCCCTATTCGAGTACCGTCGAGCTGATTTCTGGGGAAATTGGCGACGATGTGACTCACTACCTCGCATCCTCCGAGCAAACCCCCTCCGCATTGCTTTTGGGAGTCTTTGTCGGCTCTGAAGGCGTAACGGCTGCTGGAGGTCTTTTATTGCAAGTTTTACCCAAAGCCGCTCGGGATGAAGCCCTTGTGTCAACCCTCGAGTCTCGCGTGTCGAGTCTATCGGGGTTTACTCCCCTGTTGCAAGCGGGCAAAACCCTCCCGGAAATCTTCGAAGAACTTCTAGGAGATATGGGGCTAAACATTCTGCCGGAAGTACAGATGGTGCGCTTTCACTGTGGCTGTTCCTCCGAGCGAATGTTCGGTGCGTTAAAGATGCTTGGAGAAGAGGAGTTACAGGACATGATCGAAAAAGATGATGGAGCTGAAGCCACCTGTCACTTTTGCGGGGAAGTCTATCGCGCCAGCAGCGAAGATTTAGCTAATTTGATTCGCGATTTGCAAGCGGATGGGTGATGGATAGGGGATGGATTGACAAGGAAGGGTTTGGAACTTTTGGGTGGATTGGAGTTGGGGGAGTAGTCGGACCTGGCGTCGGACGGGGCCTATAAACTAAACTCCTGGGGTGTCCCCAGGAGACAGCCCCTCCGCTAAATGCTCGGGGACCTCACGACTTCACCGCCGAGGGTAATTTGTACCAGGGAAGGTGGGGATATTCGTGATGTTCCCAGTGATAGCCGAAGTGGTAGCAGGTGAGGAACGACCAAAAAATGGGATACTGGCTGCTTTGCGAACGATGACGATTGGTATGCCCTCCTTTCGGTTCTCGGTGCGGTAAGAAAACGCCAAAATAAAACATTTGTACCGTACTCGCCAGCATCGGCAAACTCCAGACGAATAACACGTTGGCAATCGGAAAGTGAACAATCGCCCACAGGGAATGAAATAGAACGGTCATTGCCAATAGCTGAAGCCAACTGCCTTTGTACTTCATATTGGAGACCATAAACGCAACAAACCAAAGGACGGCATTGTGCTGGTACTTCCGACAAAAATCCGGGTCTCGTTCCGTTGCTGGATGGTAATGGTGCATGCGGTGCTTTTCGAGCAAGACTTGGTACGGTAAAAGTGCGTAAGCTCCGATGGCGAGGGCACCAATCGGGCGGTTGAGTTGGGGCAGTGTCGGACAAATCGTTCCGTGCATGGCATCGTGGGCGGTGATAAACAAGCCCGTGTGCAGAAACATTCTCACCAAGAAAATCGCTGCAATCGCCCAAATTGGGACTCCCGATAAGTCTGCGGGGAGTAGCCACACTAAGCTACCAACCCACAAGGTCAGAATAACTAAAGCGCTTAAAATTCCGAGAATCGAATTGCGATGAGTTTGAAGTTGAACTTCGATCGAAGAAACGGTTTTTGGCATCAGAGAAAATCTTGATAATTTGCTGTTATCTGCTGTTTTTTCGCGTTTTTAGCTTTATTTGTTGGCTTTAGTAACAAAGCTCGGTTTTATTAATATAACTTTATATAAACAAACGTCGTTACTCCGTAACTTGGGCCTTTCGACCCTTACAAATCAGAATCCGCTCTAATTTTCAAAAATTAAAGCGCAATTTTATTGACTTTTTTGCAATTTAATGCAATTTTTATCGCTTCAAAAACTGAGAGATTCAACCGATTCCCAGGACTCGCTCTCGATAAAGTTATGTCCCCATACATCAATTTTTGTGACGGTAGCAAGAGGGGTAAAATCTACTGTATCGTTCGGTCTCGCAAGGTTTATCGCCTCAAGGATTGCTATTTGTCGATCGAAAGCACTTGTTAAATCTTTTGTCAGAGTTGTCCGAGATCGAGGTAAGGTGCGCTTCAATAATCACTACACCAAACCGATACGTAAAATACTTTCGAGACTGTTCGTACAGTTAAGACCGATGAAGCGACCTTCACAGTTAATTCGACTGATCTTAGATTTTTATCGCGAGAATCCCACAGAGTTAAAGCAACTCGAACCCCTGAAAAACGCTCGTGTTTTTCGGCGTTGGGGTGTTTGGTACATTCGCGCGCGAGATCGCCAGCAAGCCGAGGCGCTTCTGGAGATTCGCCCGGTGCTAGAAGACCCAATTTTGCAACTGCGTCTGGCCCGAAAGATTAAGATTTTAGTGGGTCGAGAACGATTTGCGATGTTCGCTGTCGGGTCTGACGAGCCAATTACTCGGTCGACGCAGCAGCTCTCCCACGATGGATAGGATGGCGATTGCCACATCGACAACGACATCGAGAATTTGAGTTGGAGTCGGGGGCGGGATTGGCGAAAATCGCCCTCCCTCGAGATCGCTCGACTCTGCAAACCTGAGTTGAGTTTGTATCAAAGTATGCGGATAGATAACAATTTCAGGGGATAATTTGAATACACGTTCAAAGATGTAACGAGTTCAAGGTTGAAAGTTACCCGTCGTTTCACCCAACTTCGAGTCCCCTCCCACTGTCCGGTCCGGCAATTTCGGCGGGATGATGGATTGACAATCGTCCATCAATACATGCAAGCCACCCCCGTCGTGGTGGCAGATGTGTGGGTGCGCGCGGGGGCTGCCCTCGAACCCAATGGTTGGTCGGGCATGGCACATTTTCTCGAACATGCCATCTTCAAAGGAAGCGATCGCCTGCCCCCCGGAGCCTTCGATTTAGAAATCGAAAATCGAGGTGGAACCACTAACGCCGCCACCAGTCACGATTACGCCCATTTCTTCATCGCAACAGCCGATCGACATTTCCGCGAAGCCTTACCCTATCTCGCGGAACTTTTATTGCACGCCGCCATCCCCGACGAAGAATTTATCCGGGAACGGGATGTAGTGCTCGAAGAAATTCGCCAAGCCAACGATGACCCCGATGGTGTCGCGTTCGACGCACTTATGGATACCGTCTACCAGGTACATCCCTACAAAAAACCGGTGCTGGGTAACCAGGGAGAACTCCTCGAACGATCGCCTCAAGAAATGCGGTGTTTTCATCAAGCGCATTACCAACCCCAGAACATGACCGTCGTCATTACCGGTGGGATTGGAGAAGACATTGCCCTAGAATCCGTTGACGCTTGCTTTCGAGATTTTCGATCGCCCCCCTCTTGTCCCGCTTCGAGTGCCCCAACCGAACCGCCCATGGATGGAGTGCGTCGGCGGGAATTGTCTTTACCCAGACTAGAACTGGCTCGATTGAATATGGCATGGCTCGGGCCCGGTATCGATCGCATCGACGATGCCTACGGACTCGATTTACTCGCAATCATTCTCGCGGGGGGTCGGTCATCGCGCTTGGTGCGCCAACTCAGAGAAGAACGACAATTCGTACAGTGGATTAGCGGCGATTTCTCCTTGCAGCGAGATTCGAGTTTACTCACCATCAGTGCCGGACTCGAGCCAACCTATCTCAACCTCGTAGAAGAGTTCATCAGCAGCGCAATTGGTCAATTGCAAACTACCCCCGTTCCCCAAGTGGAACTCGATCGCGCCAAACGCCAACTGTGCAACGATTTTGCCTTTTCGACAGAAACCCCATCTCAGGTAGCGGGCTTGTACGGATACTACCAAACCCTTGCCGAAGCAGACCTGGCGATGCTCTATCCTCAGAAAATTCAGGCATTTAGCCCCGAGCGACTCCAGCAACTCGCCTGCAAGTATCTATCCCCCGAACGTTACGCGATCGCCGTTGCCCTCCCAGAGTAATCTCGTGCCATCGAGATGGAGTATGGGAGCGGGCGAAATTGCCTCATCCAGTTCTCCTTTCGAGAAACACTCGCTCCAACATCAACGATCGCCAAAATCTGTCAATCGATATTTCTTCATCCCTAGAGAGATACGATAGTTTTTCTAGGCGCGCTGCTTCCGAAGCTTGCGAGAGCTACCCATTCTTTCCCATAGTACTATCCAAATGACATCCATCGCTCGACCCACTGCCAACATTCGTCAAGCAACCCTAGACAACGGTATCGCTGTGATTGCCGTCGAAAATCCCACCGCCGATATTATGGCAGCTCGCCTCTTTTTCGGAGCCGGTAGTCGTCGAGAAACCGCAGAGCGCGCCGGTCTGGCTCATTTGCTCGCGACGGTGATGACCAAAGGAACCCAGAGCCGCTCTTCTATGGAGATTGCTGAAGAAGTGGAATCCATGGGCGCCAGTTTGGGAACCGATGCAGCTGCCGATTACTTCGTCTTGGGTTTAAAAACCGTGTCGGAGGACTTTGCCCAAATCTTAGACCTGGCAGCGGAAATCTTGCGGCAACCGACGTTTCCCCAATCTGAAGTGGAGTTAGAGCGGCGTTTGACCCTGCAAGCGATTCGCTCCCAAAAAGAGCAACCCATGTCCGTTGCCTTCGCTCAACTGCGGCAATCGATATACGGCGAACATCCTTACGCCCGATCGAGTTTGGGAACCGAAGCCAGTGTCGCCCAACTCTCCCGCGAGGATTTGCTCGACTACCATCAAACTTACTTTCGTCCCGATAACATGGCCATTGGGATCTCCGGTTGCTGGAGTGCCTCGGAAGCCATCGCTCAAATCGAAGAGGTGTTCGGGGATTGGCAGGTCCCAGACACGCCCCTACCCCCGGACGCCGTGCCCCCCATTGCGTCCCATCCCGATTGTCACGCGGCAACCCAAGACAGCCAACAGTCGATCGTCATGTTAGGCTATCTCGGACCGTCAGTTTCGATGGGAGAATTCGATCGTGGGGTCTCGACGGATTACGCCAGCCTCAAGCTACTCGATACCTATCTCGGCAATGGATTGTCCAGTCGCCTGTTTGTCGAACTGCGGGAAAAACGGGGTTTGGCCTACGATGTCTCGGCTTTTTTCCCCACTCGCCTCGATCGCGCCAACTTCGTTACTTATATGGGAACCTCACCCGCCAATACCCAAATTGCCTTGGATGGATTGCGCGATGAAGTCGATCGGTTGCGGACGACGCCGCTTACCCCCGAAGAACTGCAAGCCTCCAAAAATAAACTATTGGGACAATATGCCCTGGGCAAACAAACCAACGCCCAACTGGCTCAGATTTACGGTTGGTATGAAATGATGGGTTTAGGCGTGGAATTCGACGATCGATTTCCCAAAGCGATCGCCGCTCTCACCTCTGACATGGCGCTCGAAACGGCCCGACGATACCTCGGCCCACCCCATATTTCCCTCGTCGGACCTGAGGAGTTCGTGAATGGGGTAAGTTAGTCGAGCCTGGGCTTTGGAGGCAGACGCGGTGACGCGGTGACGCGCAGAGGAAGAAAAATTCATTCTTTCTTCTCCTCCATCTTCCATTCCCCATTCCCCATTCCCGACCACCCGATACATCCGATCCAAAACAAACGTTAACCGCACTCAGAGAACCCTCCCATGAATGCCAAACCCAAGATAGTCGTACTCGACGATGACCCCACCGGTTCCCAAACCGTCCATAGCTGCTTGCTACTGACGCAATGGGATGAAGCCACCCTGCGACTGGGGTTAGCCGACGAATCGCCGATTTTCTTTATCCTCACCAATACGCGGGCACTGACCCCCGAAGATGCAGAAACGGTGACGCGGGAGGTGTGCCGTAACTTGAAACGGGCTTTGGCGGCTGAAGGGATTGAAGATTTTTTGGTGGTGAGTCGCTCGGATTCTACGTTGCGAGGGCATTATCCCATCGAAACTGATGCGATCGCCGAGGAGTTAGGGCCCTTCGACGCTCACTTCCTCACGCCAGCGTTTTTTGAAGGGGGGCGCATTACCCGAGATAGCATCCATTACTTACTCGTCGAGGGAGTCGAAACCCCCGTTGCCGAAACGGAATTTGCCCGCGATTCGGTGTTTGGATACCATCACAGCTACCTACCGGACTACGTGGCCCAAAAGACGAAGGGGAAAATTGATGCCGGTGAGGTGGAGCGGTTTTTACTTGCGGATATTCGAGCGGGGAGTTTGGAGCGATTGATGCAACTGTCTCGGAACTGTTGTGGCGTTGTCGATGCCGAAACCCAAGCCGATCTCGATCGCTTTGCCGCCGATTTACTTGCCGCAGCCAGTGGGGGCAAACGATTTTTATTTCGCTCGGCGGCCAGTTTGCTCACCGCGTTAGCAGGTTTGGGGGAGCAACCCATCCGAGCGGAAGCCATGTCCGGGTACGTGCGAGGCTCGAAGCCGGGGGCGGTTTTGGTCGGTTCCCACGTCCAAAAAACCACCCAACAACTCGAACGATTGCTGCAAGAACCGAATGCGATCGGCATTGAGGTAGACGTCGCTCGCTTGCAGGACGGTGGCGATCGCTCCCAAACCCGTTCTACCTTACTGAGCGAGATTCTCCAACAGGTGAGTACTATCCACGATCGGGGACAAACCCCCGTTATCTATACCAGTCGCCGGGAGTTAACCTTTGCAGATACGCAAACGCGGTTGGAATTTGGTGCGGCCGTCTCGGCACTGTTGATGGATATCGTGCGCGGATTACCTGAAGATATTGGTTTTTTGATTAGCAAAGGGGGAATTACCTCCAACGACGTTCTCTCTGATGGGTTGAAGTTAAGAACGGCTCGGCTGTTGGGTCAAATTTTAGCGGGGTGTTCGGTCGTCCGAACGCCTTCTGAAGGAACGCAATTTCCCGATCTGCCAGTCGTGCTATTTCCCGGAAACGTGGGAGATCGCGATGGATTGGCAACAGTCTATCGACGTTTGAGCCAGTCAGCAGCGACTTAAAGCCAATTCCCTGTCAGGGCTGACATCGTCCTGAAATCACCCGGGCTATCCCGTATTAGGAAGTTAGATGACCTAACCAAACTTTCTACGGGATGCTTATGTTTAATTTTCTCGATCTATTTACCCTTCGTTCCCTGTGCGTATCCGGTTTTGTGTTGAGTGCGGTGATGGGATCGATGACCCAAGTCGATCGTTCTCCCGAAATGACGCTCTCTCACGTCAGTGGGGGCTTACTTTCCGCTCAAACCGACCAAAGCCAAGATGCAGAACCCTATCGCGGCAGTGGACGGCGGCGTTTTAGCGATGTCAGCGTACCGGGTTCTTCCCTAGAAGACATGCTTTGAGCGCCACATCCCGATTGCCAGAGAGATTCTCGAGCGATTCGAAGTGCGACTTTTTCCAGATTTGAGTTTGTTTGAACCACTCATGGACGATCGATCGCGACCCTTGCCCCGCTGTAACTCTCGTTCCAGATTGTAGATTTCACCCACAGCACTCGCTCTTGACACCCACTGGGAAAATCTCTCCGACAATGAGGAGAAGCGAAGGACTCAAAAACCAATGTTTATTCGGTTTGCACGCCGATACAGATGCAGAAAACTCCCGTTCGAGGCGCTAGAATACCCGACTGGGAGTTTTTTCGCGATCTCATATTCTAGACAGGGACTTGATGGCGCTTCGCAAATTCCCCACACCCGAGCGCCCAACACGGTCCGATCCCAAACTGACGTTAAAAACGTTTCAGCGATTGCAACCCCGATTTCCCAATAACTCGACTGGAGTGAGATCGAATTGTTCTCAGCTCGGATTGGGGTAATTCATCATAACCTCATGAATAATGCAGGCTAAAACTTCTAAAATGTCTGCTTTCCCTAAGAGTTTACAGCCGATTGCCGAGTGCTGCTAACGGCTGAATGCCGAGCGGACTTGCGGAGATTGCAGTGGTGACGCTTGAGTGATATTTGGTCTGCGATCGGGGTTGGTGGGTCGTTGCGAGTGTAGAAGCTGCACTTTTCGATCGGTTATTACAGTGCACGCCCTACAAATTTCTCAAGCTAAACCCCGCGGGGTCTATAAGGCGCGAAAATGGCTGTAAATTGAAATCTATTTTCAGCTTCCGTAAGCTATTAGAATCAACAGTGACTTGTCAAGTACTATATCTAGTGTTAAAAAGCAGCGATCGGTTTAAATATAGACTTTCTCTTGGAACTCACCCATCTCCTTTTCCCCTTTGCCGATTTCCAATGGCTCTTGACATCCGTGCAATTCGAAGAATATTTGTCGCTCGTCTATTCCTAAACCTCCTGTTTTCCTGCCTCCAACTCTTTCCCTCGACTCACCTGTTCTCTATAATTAAATAGTTTATCAAAAATTTATCGATCGCCTCTAGGATTGACAAACCTTTTCCTTCGTTTCTCTCGGATCGAAAACGCTCAAAAACTCAGTGAAAATTACTCGAGATCAATTCAGCGGCTTGTCTGACTCGATCGTTACCCCACCAAAATATGCTAAAAATACGGAGCCAATATGAGTCAAATCTTTGGGTATTTTGATGAAGATTTACCCGAGACTCACGAATATATTGTGGTCAGTTTTTCCCCCAGTTCGGTGCCCATCCGTCAGCGATGGCGAAACAACGGCTTATCTGCCGATTTTCTATCAGATTATTTGATGACCTTTTTCCCGGAAAATGGGGATAAATTTTCGCTAAAAGCTTCTCCTGCAGATATCAAAGATGCTGTTAGCTATATTGCCAACGAATTGCTAGAAAATTCTATGAAATTTAATGATGATACTCTATCTCATTCGATTAGCATTCAGCTGCGATTACTCTCTAATCGCCTCATTTTTATGACGACCAATGCAATTGAGTCTCAAAAACTCGATCGATTCCAAACCTTTTTAAATAAATTCATAAATTCTGACTTGGAAACTTTATACGTTCAACAAATTGAACAAAGTGTAATTTCGGACGATCGAACTAGCTCTCAACTGGGTTTTTTAACCATGGCTCTCGATTATATGGCCAAGCTTGGCTGGAAGTTTGAAACCGTGAAGAATCATCCAAAGTTTACTCGAGTGACCACTATGGTGACTCTCGATCTGAGGGATATCTAATTGCCGACAGCAACGATCGGTCAAAAAAATGAGTTTAAGTATAGCGCTCGAGAATCGTAGAGATCGAGAATCCAAAATAAAGTTGCACCCTCGAAACCCAGAAATAATATTGTTCGTACAATCACCCTATTTTTCTTGAAAATGTCAGACAAATCAATGTATTCGGAAGAGTATTTTGTCATTATAGAAGCAAACAGCCCGGAGCAAATTCTCTCGGCTGCCGAGTTAAAAGAGAAGCTCGAAACTGTTTTAAAAACCCGCGTCGCACCTCTACCGAGGGAGCTAAAAAAGTTTGAGTCTCTCGAAGATCGGACCCAATACTTATTAGAAAACTGTTGCGAAATTGAGTTGAGTCCTGGGAGTCTTTTGCAATGGTATGCCATCCGGTTGGAAAAATAATTCGATCGAAATTCGATTGGATAGAAATGATGTCGGGTCGGCAGTTTTTCCGGAGATCGCTTGACTTCGATCGCTCTCAGCTCGAGTTGGGTTTGTATGGTAAGCATTCAGGTATCAGCCGTCAGCCGTCAGCTTAAAACTCTTATGCCGCTTACAAGTTGAACCTCTTCCCAGCATGGGTTCTATATAACGTCAGTTTTGCTACCGCGACGTGGACGGGATGCCGACTCTGGGTGAGATTCGGGCGGTTGGCAAGCCTCTTGATGAGCGAAGCGATCGCACTGGCTACATCTGGTTGCCGGGGAGCAAAGTACTTCATCCCGATTCCCGATTCCCGATTCCCCATTCCCCGCCCTCACCGGAAACAGTCTTATCCAAAACTGACGTTATATACTAACAATTCCGGTTCAATGAGAAGCACAGAGAGTTTCGGGAGAGAAGCCTCAGACAAGTGTCTCAAAGCCTGATACCGGTGGGGAACGGACTAACCCTGACGGCCTAAAGCCTCAACAACCTCTTCTCCTCTGCCAAAAATCTAACCGCCGATAATCTCCTTATAAATCCCCTCGTACTGCAAGGCCGATCGTTCCCAGCTAAAGTCTTGCTGCATCCCCCGCTGTTGCAATTGCGCCCACCGATCCTTGTAGCGGAACCCTTCCCAGGCCCGAATCAGACAGGTGAACAAATCCAGGGGTTCGTAGCGATCGAAACAGTATCCCGTTCCCGCCTCGTTCATCGGATCGTGATGGGACACCGTGTCCACCAAACCCCCCGTCCGGCGAACGATGGGAATGCAACCGTAGCGCATCGCCAGCAGTTGGCTGATACCGCAAGGTTCAAATCGGCTGGGCATCAGAAACGCATCGCTGCCGGCGTAGATGCGACGGGCGAGGTTATCGTTGTAGAGGAGATACACCGACATCCGTCCGGGGTAGCGATTGCTCAATTGCCATAGTTGAGTTTCGTAGTAGCGATCGCCCGTTCCCAAGACGATAAACTGACAGTCGGTATAGGCCATGAAGCGATCGAGGATTTGCAACACCAAATCGATCCCCTTCTGTTCCACCAACCGGGTCACCATCCCCATCACAAACGCTGCCGAATTGACTTCCAACCCCAACTCCTCCTGCAAGGCAATTTTGTTAGGACGTCGTTTTTCTAGGGTCTCAGCGGTAAAGGTTTGGGCGATCGTTTTATCGTTCGCGGGGTTGTAACTTTCGATATCGATACCGTTGAGGATGCCGCTGAGTTTATCGCTGATAAACGAAAGCAACCCTTCAATGGTTTCCCCGTATTCGGCGGTTTGGATTTGCTGAGCGTAGGTGGGAGAGACGGTATTGACTCGATCGGCAAACTGTACCGCCGCCGCCATGGTATTGTGTCCCTGCATGTACCACGGACACCAGGTAATCTTATCCAAAAACCACCGCCACGGACCTTGATAGGCTAAGTTGTGGATCGTAAACACGCTGCCGATATCTGAGGTTTGATGCATCCACACCGGAATCATCCCCGTATGCCAGTCGTGGCAGTGAACGACTTGAGGTTTCCAGTAGTTCCAGGAAAACTCCGCCGCAGCGTTAGAAAAGAGAGTAAAACGCCACGCCTCGTCGTCTCCGCCGTAGATGTTACGCCCCATGAAAGCGGGATGACCGAAAAGATAGAGGGGAACGTCGGTACCCGGCAACAGGGTTTCGTAGACGGCAAAATGCTCGAACATCGCATCTCCCCACCAAACCGGCTCATCGGGAACCTCCATCTTATCCGGGAGAAAGCCGTAGTAGGGCATGAAAATCCGGACATCGTGACCCATTTTGCGCAGGACTTGCGGCAGTGAACCCACCACATCCCCCATACCGCCAACTTTTGCGATCGGTGCTGCTTCTGCGGCCACAAATAAAATTTGCATCGATGGTTTGTCTCCCCTTCAGTTCGAGTTCTTGCGTTCGAGATCGTGTCGCTCTAGGGCAAGGGTATCATTGATGGGGATCGAAGAATTTATATTTTGAAACAATCTCAGAATTTACGTTGAATGGGAACGATCGAACTCTGAGCGTACAAGGAGAAGGGGGAAGGGGAGGCTGACAGGTGTCGGTTTTTCACTTTTGGATGGATTTGAGCGCCCCCAGCTCAAATTGACGATCGCCAATTTATCGATCGGGATTTTTGATGCGATCGTCGATATCTTCCAGGGTGAGCAGCACCAACCGCTTTGCCTGCATTCGCCAACCCCATTGCTGAATTTTATAAGCGATCGCCCCACCACCGAGGGTGAAGAGAAAATCTAACGGTTGCGCCATGGCTATCCCCAAAAGCAACCCCAACCCGGCAATTCCCCAAAACGGCAAAGCCGCTGTCTGTCGTTGCGTTTCCACCGTTTTGGCAATGCCGCCGGTGGGGAGTTCCGCCCTCAAGGTTTCTTTGAGTTGCTGCTGTTCTTCTCTAGATACCGACAGACCGAATTTGACGCGCAGTTTCTCAATTTTCCGCAGAGTGCTGCTGTACTGAGTGAGTTCGTCTTCTGCCATCAAGATCGTGCGTTCGTATTGTCCCATGCCTTTTGTCCCGTATGTCCTGGCGCGCTTGTTGTGGTTATTATAGATCGCGCGGGTTCCCAGTCTGCCCCAGCCGATTTCCATGCCGTGTGATTCGTAAACGACCCACAATTTCGACAGTGACAGAGTGCTAGCTGGAGAAACGCCAAATCTTCACTGTGGCATCGGCACTACCGCTCACCAAGGTGCGACCATCGGGGCTAAACGCAACAGACTTCACTGGACCAAAGTGCGTGAGCGGTTTCTCGAGTAGCTCCCCAGTCCGCCAATTCCAAATCCGAATGTTGTTATCATCGCCACCACTCGCTAGAGTTCGATTATCGGGGCTAAACGCCACGCAGTTGACTCGACTTGAATGCTCTGTGAGTGTCCGCAAAAGTTTTCCAGTACTCGAATCCCAAAACTGAATAATTTTGTCTTCACTACCACTAGCGATGGTTGTACCATCGGGACTAATGGCAACCGACCAAATCGTTCCCACAGAAGAGTCAAAGAAAGAAACGAAAGACCCAATCAAATCAGAAGGGGACGGTCGATTAAGAGTGTGCAGGAGTGTTCCAGTCCGCCAGTTCCAAATTTTGATAGCACTATCCATGCCGCTACTGATAAGAAGTTGTCCATCCGAGCTGAAAGCGATGCTTCGGATTTCCCATCCATGTCCTCTTAGAGTTCGTTCTTTTCGTCCACTACCCAGATGCCAAATGTTAAGCGTGGCATCAATGTTTCCACTGGCTAGATATTGTCCGTCGGGGCTAAAGGCGATCGAGCTAACGCGCAGTTTAAGGAACCCACGATCGAATATTGGGTGCAGTTCTCCCGTGCGGACATCCCACAATTTGATATTACTATCTGCGACTTCCAAGTTACTGGCACTCGCCAAGGTTTGCCCGTCTGGGCTAAAGGCAAGAGAAAGAATTGCACTTTTGGAATGTCCCCTCAGCGTACGTAACGCTTCTCCCGTTTCTAAGTTCCACAGTTTGATAGTGCGATCGAAACTGCCACTAGCAAGGAGTTTTCCGTTGGGACTGATGGCTATGGTTTGAACGGTATTAGAATGCCCCCGGAGAGTTTGTACGCCGCTCCATTTTTCTGTTTTTCTGTCACAATTAAGTTCTATTTTAATCTGTTGAATAAACTCATCAATTTTTGCTTTGTTGTCTATTCCGACATCTTGACGAATGACTTCTAATAAGGCACAAAGCGCAGGTTGTCTGGGAGTTAGTTCTCCAAAAGAGACTAACTGTTGTACCATGTTGAGAATGAAACTATTGGTTGGCTCGTTCCAAATCAAGTTCAATGCATCTGCATGAGTTCCAAGAGCTAGCATTAAATATGCTCGACGTTCGCTTTCGTTTCGCAAGTAGGGTCTGAGAAAAAGCCTTATTTTTTTAAGTAGATCGCTACTAAGATTCATAAAAAAATCTAGGGAAAGTTATTTTCTCTGAATGCTCGCAAAGCTTCGCTCAACTATCCTTATAAACACGATAAAAAATTTCTGGTGCGTTGTCCTGCAAATCTTTTAAAATTGCGATCGCGCTTGTCCCTTGACTTCTCAGATAACGTCGATCGGTTCCAGGTTCAAGTAAATTACCACCACTGTGGTGAATAGCAATTACGTCAAAATTATCATTGAATATCGGTGAACCACTTGAACCATAAGAAGTATTTCTGGTATACTGAATTAATTTAGCATCAGTATATTCTGCCCATGTATTCTGAAGTGCTATTTCTTTGGATATTCCACGATAATACTGAATTATTTTCAAGCTATCTTTACGCTTCACTAAATTCATAGCTAATCTTAAAGGAGTGTATTTATAAGGTAATTCTTGAGTTTCGAATATTGTAAAATCCAGATCTTTATTCGTGTAAAAATAACCGCATAAATATCCAGGATCGCACAAACAAATACTTTCTACTTCTTTTTCTTTTGACTTATAATTAAACATTAACTTAGATTTCCTAGCTAGTTCTGGATTTGAAATTAGATGATTGGTAGTTATTAAAAAATTATATGAAATCATAAAACCTGTACCCAGGGCGTTTGGTGTATCAACTAGAATCACAGCTTTTGATGCTTCTGAAGCTAGCTCTAAAATCTCAATACCAGAAGTCTCCAAAAATTTATATTTTTTATTGTCTCTAGTAATATTATTTATTTCGTTTATAATGTCATTTATTGTTTCTTTGATATCTTCTCCTACATCTTCACAAATCACACTTAATAAAGCAGTTAGCGCAAGTTGACCAGGATATATCTCGCCAAATTTTATTAGTTCATCTATAAGATGAGGAATAAAAATATTTACAGGGCTTTCCCAGTGACTTATGCGATTTAATGCAGGGGAATTAATTCCTAATCCTCTCATAAGGTAGGATAAACGCTCTTCTTTCGTTCTTAAAAATGGTCTAATAGCATTCAGCAACTTTTTCATCAACGGTTGATTAATTTGCATAACGGAACTATCGCTCTAAACAATCGAAAATTTCTGGTGCGTTTGCCTGTAAATCTTTTAGAATAGCGATCGCACTCGTCCCAGCATTACGTAAATAACGTTGCATCGTTCCCGGTTCAACCAACCTGCCACCACTATGGTGAATTGCAACCACATTAAACTCATCATCAAACACAGGCGAACCGGACGATCCTTTTAAAGTACTGGTCGTATATTGCACGATTTGGGCATCAGCGTAAGCAACAAAGTTATTCTGCATTGATATTTTTTTGAGATGGCCGCCAGGGTGTTGGATAATGGTTACGCGATCGTCTCGCCGCATAAGCTGGCTTTTGAGGACGAGAGGACGGAACGAATCAGGTGAATCTTGCAGCGAGACGACGGTATAGTCCAGCTCTTGATTTGTGTAAAATAAGCCTCCTGATAAGGCTCGAACAGTCTGCGTGGGGCATTCTCGACCGTTGGGATCGAGTTGGTAATTGAAGGTGAATTCCGTCTGTTCGGCAACTTCGCGACTGGCAATGACATGGTTATTCGTCATCACTAGATTCGGTGAAATTGCAAAACCCGTCCCCAAACTGGTTGGTGTTTCTAGGCGAACTACAGCTTTAGATGCTTCAAGAGCCAAATTCAAAAGATAAATGTGGCGCAGGGTATTTTCGCCAATAATCTTTTCTTGTACGTCAGCAGGACTATCCATCCCGCGCCATCGGTCGATCGCTCGGTCAGGGGTCGCGGGTACATCGAGAGGATACTTCTGAAATAGCTCGACAATGAAGTCTGAATCTTCATCGCCAGTAAAAGGCTGAATATAGTTGAGGAAGACGCTTAAAGCTTCTTTTCCGTAAGCGACTTGTCCGAATTGGCACAAGGAACGCACCACTTCTACAGAAACGCTCATTGGTAGACCATCTAGATCTAGCCGTGCGAGGATGAGGTTTGCCTGGGGAGCGCCTTCCAATGCCCCGGAAATTATGCGTCGGCGATCGCGCACGTTGGCAAAGTCGGGTAGGTTTTGAACGATGCGGGTGAGTCGGCGGAAATCAGGCTGAGATAGCTGAACGGTCAAAGCGACGGCTCCTTTTTGAAAAAACTGCTACATTGATAGGTCAGAGACCGAATTGGGGTACTGCGGTCAATTTGGGCGTGATGCTTGCTATTGATTATTTTAAGTGACTCCGATAATGAGACTATCTCCTGACATTCTCAACGAACTCATCAACCTGCTCGCACCCTACATGGTGGATGAAAGAGAACGTCGTTCGATGTTAACACTCGCTCTCGGTCAGGATGCTGCCGTACTCAGGCATATTGATTGGCGAGGGAATGTCAGCACGTTTATTCCCCATTTGGTTGATGCGTTATCAAACTATGGTGAAATTTCTCCGGGAAAGCAGGCGCTTTGGGCAATGCTTGAGTATCTTCGTTCTCAAGTGGGGACAGATGTACAACAACGGATCGATCGATTGCGTCCTGTCATTAACCCCACTCCGTCACCCTCTAAAATACCGCCACGTCCCGAAACAACTTACCCTCAACTTCAACGCTTGCTAGCTGCTGGGCTATGGCGAGAAGCAGATCGAGAAACGGCAAAGATTATGCAGGCTTTGGCTTGTCAAGAAGGCCGAGGCTGGCTCGACGATAATGATATTTTAAAATTGCCCTGCGAACCCCTACACATCCTCGATCGTCTCTGGGGCAAGCATTCCAACTATCGCTTTGGGTTCAGTGTACAGAAACAAATTTGGCAGGAGACTGGGGAAAATTTAGATACGTTTGGCGATCGCGTTGGTTGGAAACATGGTGTCTATGGCATCCT
The DNA here is from genome assembly GCF_057467645.1 of Zarconia sp. Classification (NCBI taxonomy): domain Bacteria; kingdom Bacillati; phylum Cyanobacteriota; class Cyanophyceae; order Oscillatoriales; genus Zarconia; species Zarconia sp. Next base: position 129,819 of record NZ_JBRJXU010000065.1, on the reverse strand, counting down.
GGGATGGCGTCATTACGATGCTCTCACATTCAAGCTCCAAGCCCCGAAGGGACATTTACCCAATGCGTGGCTTCGTTCCAGTGCGTTCAATTTAACCGCCCTTTCTTCACGTCTTGTCGATGCGAGCGCGATCGCGGTTCTCGTCCGAAGGTTGGTTGCTTGTCAAATCGATTGAAATGAATTGTCGATGAGAACTTTCCAAAATCTTGAGATTGGAAAAATCTTAGTTGCGAATGAGTAGATTATGAATTCTAAAAAGGGTTTAACCGAGGAAGAACTAAATAAATTAATTGAAATTCTTTCTCAAAGAAAATCAGATACGGAAGGAAGAACTTCAATTGCAGAGGTTCGATCGAGCTTAGTACAATTAGGCTTATCCGACTTTTGGGAAGAAAACGATATTGAAAAAGTCCAGAAGCAGGTTGAACGAGAAATGAAAAAGCGACAAATTCGAAATTATTTTCTATTTGGTTTTATTCTCACAATTTTAGTAGCTCCTTTATCAGCTTATGGAGGATATCAGCTCAAGGAAATTTTAACCTCAAAATATCCTCAAATATTTGGCACTTCCGAAATTGATAGTTCTGAGTCTAGTCAACTCGAAGAGCAAATCGCATTACTCAAGTCCGAGACTGAAAAGCTTGAAGATCGACTAGAAGAAACTGTCGGTCAAAAAGAAGAACTAGAAAAAAAAGTTGAAGAATTAGAAGAAGAAAAAGAGATTTTAGAGAAGCGAGAAGATTCTCGGAATGCAGAACCCGCATCAATTCCAAAACCTGAAGAAGAAATCGAACTGAAATCCGACGAAGAACCGGAAAATCGACCTTCACTACAATCTTTTGAAGTACAGGATTTAAATTTTGAACTTCAACGCTGCCAAAAAACAAATACCAATGCCACTAGCCAAAGTATTCGTTGTGTTTTCTTGATAACCAGTCAAAAGGATGAAGCACGAGTTTATTTATATGCAGGCTCGAATCGTAGAAGAAGTCGAATTATAGAAAAAGGTCAAGAATATTTATCTTCGCGAGTTGAGATTGGGAGTGCATCCGATGACTACAGCGTCAGGAACGATCTGATTAAAGATGCACCCACAGAAGCTGTAATTACTTTTGATGACGTTGCATCGGACATCGACAACATCGGAGTACTATCAATCAACTCTTATCTAACAAGCTCGGATTACAACGATGATATCAATATTGAGTTCCGGAATATTCCACTATCAGAGTAGTGTGTATCGGCATATTGGAAGATTTGATACGCCGATATTCTAAACGATCGAGTCGCCTCAGACCGTCGCGAAATCGTTAGAATCGATCGCCCCAACATTCACGTTTTGCAACGTCACCACCAATCCAGTAGCAGAAATCTGGGTATCGTTACCCACCTGAGCGATCGTCACATCCGCAAAGGTCAATCCATCGAGCAAACCGATGATATCCACCCCATCGGTGAAATCGGCTACGACATCGACGCCATCCCCTGCACGGAAGTCAAAGCGATCGCCTCCCGCACCGCCAATCAAGAGGTCATCTCCCAAGTCGCCGCGAACCACGTCGTTGCCCGTACCTCCGGTTACAATGTCGTTATCCCGACCGCCGAAGAGTACGTCATCGCCATCGTCGCCGTCGAGAACATCCGCCCCGCGATTACCGAAAATGACGTCGTTTCCAGAATTTCCATCGAGGGTGTCGCTACCGAAATCTCCCACGATCTCGTCGATTCCGTCTCCGCCAGTGACCAGGTCGTCATCTTGTCCGGCAAAAATCAGATCGTCTCCCGTACCGCCATCAATGGTGTCATTTCCGGTATTACCGAAAATGATGTCGTTTCCGTCGTTACCGTCGAGGCGGTCTGCTTGGGCAAATCCAGCGAGGATGTCGTCACCAAGCAATCCGCACAATGCATTGGCATTTTCATCTCCCAGGAGAAGGTCGTCGTTGTTGTTGCCGTCATTGCCGCAGATACCGGTAGTGGGGAAGTCCGGAAGACGAATTTCGAGTTGGTCGAGGATGAGGCGGACATTAGGTAAGGGGTCTGGTGTCGCTGGGTTGGGATGACTCGGGAGTGTAATGGGATTGTCCGGTGTGCCGGGAGAATTGTTACTCGGGAGTGTAATGGGATTGTCCGGTGTGCCGGGAGAATCGTTACTTGGGGCTGTAATCGGATTGTCCGGGGTGACGGGAGGATTCACAATGGGAGGTATTTCGTTCCCCGTGCCTTGGATGTCGAAGGTGTAGGGATTTTCATCGCTGTCGTTGCTGGCAATGCTCACCGTGGCGGTGCGAGTGCCAACAGCAGAGGGGTCGAAGCTGACTTGGAATGTCGTATTTTCTCCAGGGGCAATCGTAGTCGTCGGTAATGCTGTAATGCTGAAGTCGGCTGCGTTGGCACCCCCCAGACTGACAAGGGGAGAACCGTTGAGGTTTAAGTCGATGTTTCCCAGGTTAGCGAGGGTGAAGGTGCGGACGAGGGTTCCTCCCGAGATATTGGTGCTGCCAAAATCGGTGCCATCGGCTATGTCGGGGGAGGTGTCACCATCGGTAATGGCAATATTGTTTCCCGTAATGTCGATTTCGGGAATGGCTTCAAAAGCACCAATATCGCGGGTTCCGAAAGCGGCAATTCCCCGTTGGTCGTTAGCCGCAGCACTTGCCCCAGATGCGTCGATTGCAGGACTACCGAGCTCGAGGGCGTGAGTTTGGGTATCTCCGCCGTAGTCGCCAAGGGGCAGAAGTTGGGGATCGACTCCCGTGAGATTATTGGTGTCGTTGGTAATGGTTGCGCCTGCGGTATCGCCAATGAGACTATTTTCGATGGTGTTGAAAGTACCAGAAAGGTCGTTTCCGCTTCCAGTCGCAATGTTGGTTGCAACGATCGCATTCATCAGATGAATCGTTCCCCCATTTCTGAAAATGCCGCCACCATCCCCGCCTGCTTCATTATCGGCGATCGTGCTGTTGTAAATTTCGATCGTGCCGCCATTTCTGCCTCTGGCAAAAATTCCACCGCCGCGATTGGTGCTAGAGTTGCCTGATATCGTACTGTTGGTGAGATTGACCGTTCCTCCCCCTCTCGAATAAATCCCACCCCCTCGGTTGCTAGAATTGCCCGAAATCGTGCTGTTGGTTGAAGTCAGATTGTTTCTGAAATAAATCCCGCCCCCTTTATTGGTACTGGAATTTCCCGATATCGTACTATTGGTGAGATTGACCGTTCCAGTAGCATAAACTCCGCCCCCTAAATCGCCACTGGAGTTGTTTGAAACGACGCTATCAATGATATTCGCCGTGGTGCTATACATCCCCCCAGCCGATAGTCTGCTGGAGTTGCCCGAGACGGTACTATTGGTGAGGGTAATTGTTCTACTTCTCGCCCAAATTCCGCCGCCATGACGATTGCTAAAGTTGCCCGATACAGTGCTATCAGTTAGCGAGATATTCCCACTTCTGCTATAAAGTCCGCCGCCATTTCGACGACTGGAGTTACCCGAGACGGTGCTATTGGTTACTGTTATCTGCCCTCGGGCGTAAACCCCACCCCCATATCGCTTGCTTTCGTTGCCCGAGACGGTACTATCGGTGAGGGAAATATTCCCATTTCGGCCATAAAGCCCGCCGCCATTTCCGTTACTGTAGTTACCTGAAACGCTACTATTGGTGAGAGCGATCGCTCTTGGAGTATAAACGCCTCCCCCTCGATCGGTGCTCGTATTGCCCGATACGATGCTATTGGTGAGATTGACCTCGCCATTAGAAAGGATGCCACCGCCATCACCCGTTACATTTCCCCCCCTCAGCGTCAGTCTTGCCACCGTCAGGGGAGCATTCCCCGTTACGTTAATGACCCGAGACATCTCGTCTGCGTCGATGGTGAGAGTATCGGCTCCAGGGCCAGTGAGGGTCAATGCTTCGGTAATTGCCAGTTCCGTCCCCCCCAGAACAATGGTTCCGGTTAATCCCGCAAACTGGATTTCGTCGTTGGTGTTATCGAAAGTAATCCCTGCAAAGTCACTGTTCCCCGCAGCATCGTTGTTGTTGAGGGCAATCATCGCTTCGCGGAGGGAAATCGCCCCATCGTTGGCGGCAGTATTATCGAGAAGGCTAGTAACGGTAACGATCGCCATAAAACTAAAATTCTGTAATCGAAAGTTCTCTGAGAACTGAATTCAATCGCAAGTTGCACAAAAAGATCGACCCTCATCTTCCGTTCTAACTTTGCAACTTGCCTCCTCGCCTCCGTAAGATCGCGTCAGTACGAGGGCACAAAAACTGGGTCTGGCAGCCACAATACAAATGCCACCAGACCCTTGAAAATTCGAGTTCTTGAATTGGAGAGCGAACCTACAACACGGCAAAATCCGCAGAATCGATCGCTCCAACATTCACGTTCTGTAATGTCACCACTAATCCCGCGGCCGCAATTTGGGTATCGTTACCGACTTGAGCGATCGTTACATCAGCAAAGGTCAATCCATTGAGCAAACCAATGATATCCACCCCATCGGTGAAGTCAGCTACCACATCGACACCATCCCCTGCACGGAAGTCAAAGCGATCGCCTCCCGCACCACCAATCAGGAGATCGTTTCCGAGGTTGCCGCTAAGAACGTCATTTCCCGCACCGCCGAGAACAATGTCTTGACCTCGACCGCCAAATAGTACGTCGTCGCCATCGTCGCCATCGAGGACATCTGCCCCGCGATTGCCAAACACAACGTCATTTCCGGCATTACCATCGAAAGTATCACTGCCGAGTCCCCCGACCATCACATCAATTCCCTCTCCACCGGTTGCTAAGTCGTTATTTTTCCCAGCTAAGATGAAGTCATCTCCCGCACCGCCTGCAATGGTGTCGTTTCCGGCGTTACCGAGAATGACGTCTTTTCCACCGTTACCATCGAGGCGATCTGCCGATCCAAATCCGACGAGGATATCGTTCCCCCCCAATCCGGAGAATGCATTGGCATTTCCATCTCCCAAGAGCAGATCGTCGCTGTCGTTACCGAAATTGCCCGTTTCGGGGAAGTCCGGGAGGGTAATTTCGAGTTGGTCGAAGACAAGGCTGACACCGGGTTCGGGTCCTGGAGGTGGCACGAATTCAAAAGCGCCGATATCGCGCGATCCCACAGCGGCAGTACCTCGTTGGTCGTTTGCAGTCGCGCCGGCACCGGATGCATCGATCGCTGCAGAACCTTCAACGAGGGCATGGGTGAAGGTGGAACCGCCGTTATTGGCGAGGGTGGTATTGAGGATATCGGCAATGGCGAGTCCGCTGGTATCGAGGACGATATCCGAACCGGTGCCGATCGTGCCGTTGCCGTTCCCCACTGCCGTTCCCAGGATATTGTTGTTGTCGCCGTTGATGCCGTCTCCGGAGAGATCGGCAGCTTCGCGGCCCAGAGCGATATTCCCGGCAATGATGCTGTTACGAATGGTGAAGGTGCCGCCGCGATTGAAAATCCCGCCGCCATCCCCCAGACCGAAATCATTGGAATTCGCAGTGTTGTTGGTGATGGTGGAGTTGTCGATCGTTCCACCGTTCACGCTGTAAATGCCTCCCCCATCGATGGTAGCGGCATTACCCGAGATAGTGGAGTTGATGAGGGCGACATTTCCATTGCTGAAAATTCCACCACCTTCCCCGCCCAGCAACTCGTTACCCGAGACGGTAGAGTTGGTGAGGGTAACGTTTCCGATAACGTCAATGCCGCCACCGTAGTCGAAACCGGAATTGTCCGAGACGGTAGAATCGGTGAGGGTGACATTTCCACCGCTGAAAATCCCGCCACCACTGCCGTCGCCCTCGCCGCTGCCGCCGGCAGTGGAATTCCCCGAGACGGTAGAGTTGGTGAGAGTGACATTTCCAAAGCTAAAAATCCCACCGCCTCCCCTCTCTGACGCATTCCCCGAGACGCTAGAGTTAGTGAGGGTGACATCTCCACCGCTAAAAATCCCGCCGCCTTGGTTTGCGGACATTCCCCCGGTCAGCGTCAGTTCCCCTACCGTCAGCGGAACATCCCCCGTCACGTTAATGACGCGAGACATCTGGTTGGCATCGATCGTGAGATTACTCGCTCCGAGTCCAGTGAGAGTCAGCTCTTCGGTAACTTCGAGTTCCCCGAGTTCTAGGGTAATCGTCTGCACTCCGGCAAACACCGTCGGATCGAACTGAATCTCATCAGCTCCCGAGCCGGCAACGGAACCATCAACGGATGTATTATTATTGGCTGCTATAATCGCTTCTCTGAGTGTCACTGCACCATCATTGGCGATCGTGTCTTCGAGACTTGTAACTGTAATAAGTGGCATAAAACTGGGAAGTGAAAATTTTGACGAAGAGGCTTTTCCCAACTGGTAGAAATCCCCGATCGAGAAAAAACTGGGCTATTAATCTATAGATAAATTTCGCGAAAAATACGCAACTTTACGCAATCTTTAAATTAGACTTTGTTGATATCCTTGAAATTAGGTTTTAAATTTCGATTAAAAAATTTAGATGAAATCGTATCGCTTCAAACCAAATATCACTCAAGTATAGATATGGTTTTTTGTTGCCATTCGTGATACTAATTGCTTTATTCTGAAAATTTATTTGACAAAATGACCAATACCTGTTCTAACTTTTCAGCGCTCGAACCCATGCGCAGCGTTCATACGAGCAACTTTCCCGACATCCTCAGACAGTTAGGAATTACCCTAGTTGTCTCTACCTACCAAGCGGGAAAACTGATTATTTTGCGTGCTGAGGAAAACGCGATAAATACCCACTTCAAAGTGTTCGATCGAGCCATGGGATTGGCCGTAGATCGAGAAAAAATGGCGATTGGAACGGCATATCAAGTTTGGGAATTACGCAATGTTCCTGCCGTTGCAACTAAACTCGATTCCCCCGGAAAACACGATGCTTGCTACTTACCTAGAAATGTCAGAATTACGGGAGATATCGACATTCACGAAATGGCTTACGTAGAAGACGAACTCTGGTTTGTGAATACGCGCTTTTCTTGTTTGTGTACCTTAGACAAAAACCACAGTTTCGTTCCTCGTTGGAAACCGCAATTTATCACGGAATACGATTTGCGCGATCGCTGTCATTTAAACGGTCTGGGATTGCGGGATAATCGCCCTAAATACGTCACGGCATTAGGCGAAACCGATACTCCTAACGGTTGGCGAGAAAATAAGGCCAGCGGCGGTATTTTAATGGATATCGAAACCAACGAAATTATCGCTCGCGACTTATCAATGCCCCATTCTCCTCGTTGGTATCGCGATCGACTTTGGGTACTCGAATCGGGGAAGGGCAGCTTAGCAACAATAGATTTAGAGACTGGAAACGTCACCACGATTGCTCAACTTCCTGGTTTTACGCGCGGTCTAGAATTTTATGCCAATGTTGCTTTTATCGGTTTATCTCAAGTTCGAGAAACGGCAACCTTTAGCGGTCTGCCGATTACGGACAATGCAAACGATCGCATTTGTGGTGTGTGGGTGGTGAATATTGATACCGGAGAAACGATCGCCTTTCTGAAATTTGAAGATGCCGTCCAAGAAATCTTTTCCGTGCGGGTCTTACCGGGAATTCTCTTCCCCGAAGTCATCGATTGGGATAAGGATTTGATGGCGAGTTCTTACGTTCTGCCTGATGACGCTTTGGCTCAAGTCGTATCCATCTCTGAAGACTAAACTTGATTGACACTCCCCTGCTTAAAACGCGGGAGCTTTCAGGTTCCCGTGTCGCCCCGTAAGCTGTGACGTATTGGTCATTGGTGAAAGGTTAAGCTTGTTGGCCACCTGTCAAGGGGAACGGGGAACGGTTTGAGGTTTTGGGTATGGAATCGCAACATTGCTCGGTCATCAGAAATATAGCGCTACGCAAATGTGTTAGGACATCTAAAAAATTTACAAGCTATAAATAGCAAGGTTTTGACTGAGGGCTGAATGCTGATAGCTGAATGCTTACTGCTATAGTCTAGAACTGAAGAGTCAGTCAAGTGGCAACACTAAATATGGGACTTGACAACCGAGCGATTTCCTTAACCTTTCACCAACTCCCTACACCCGGTCACTCTACACCCATTGGTGAGGCGGTTAAGCTTGTATGTCACTTGTCAAGGGGAATGGGGAATCGGGAATGGTTTTGGGTTTTAGGTGTGAATCCCAAGTGTTGGTCTATCATCCGAGAGCGTCTAGCTCTAGATAACATTTAGAGTAGCAACACTAAATATGGAGCTTGACAAACGAGTAATTTCCTTAACCTTTCACCAATGCTCTACACCCCACACCCCCCGATACGGTGTATAAACGTAAAAACCTTTGTATAACAAGGCTTTTAGACGATTTTACGGTCTTTTCTCGGGCTTTTTCGTAAATATTCGGTTAAATGCAGTATCTTATCTAAATAAGTACATTTGCTTAAATAACCCGTTAAAAGAGGAAACACATCGTGAATCTCAAATTTGCCAGTGCAGCCTTGTTGCTCAGCTTAGCCGTTACCCTTGGTGCTTGCTCGAAAACCGAAGAAGTCACACCGGGAACCGATGCCGCTCCGGCAGAAGTGAACGAAACCACTGAAGGGGCCACCGATGCCACCAAAGACGAAGCCACTGAAGCGGTAACTGACGAAACCAAAGACGAAGCCACTGAAGCGGTAACTGACGAAACCAAAGACGAAGCCACTGAAGAAGCTCCTGAAGCGGAAGCCGAAGTTCAGTAAGTTCGAATCAGATCGCTAATCCTCGATTTCCAGGGCAAAATCACCACGATCGAGGATAAATTCTGAGTGACGATCGCCCATCACACTCATACTGCTCCTCACATTCTCCACTCCTCACACCCTTTAATCGTGTCGATCGTCACACCGTTCTTTCTCTAACGCTGTGTTTGGTGAAAGCTCGTTCGTCGGTGAGTCGCGTGTCTTTCACGTCCTTGCGCTCCCACTCTTCTAGTACCGAGTGCCGCGCGGTAAAAATCAATGACCGGTCCTCAAACCCGCGAACGTGATGTATCGTCGGTATTTGTCATTTTCAACCGCGCACATTTTTTATGACCCGTAGCGGCACGAGCCTACCGATGTCAGAATCCCTGTAGTGCTATACTAATAAGCCCTCGATCGAAAGTCCGTCGAGCGCGCGTCACGTCAGCGAGCGTCTTTCCCGGAGATCGCCCATGCTTCCTTCCCTGCTATCTAGGCTTGCGGATACAGATGTCTCGATCGCTTTTCGCGGTGTCACGAGCAGGTCGATCGTCTTATTAATGAGTACCTTAATAAGTACCGTAGCGGCGAGCAAACCGGTCGTTGCTTTACCGCCTCCAGAGGATATCCCTGAAGAAGTGTTGCGCGCGGAAATTATTCTCGAAGCGCGATCTCCCGTGGATGGAACGCCTTTAACCGCAGCAGAATACGCCCAGTTGCAAGCCGAACTGCAAACTTCTCCCTATCCTCCACAAATTAATCCGGCATTCGAGCATAATGTTTTTTTGTTGCGAGTGCTAAAATTTTTCCGCACGATCCTCCCCTTCTTTTAAACTAGATCGGGTCGCAGTTTTTTTGGAGATCGAGAGGGTCAAATCGATTCGGCATCGAGATTTCCTCGTCTAAAAACCCTCTTCGATCGTCAAGGTGCGATCGTTTGAGACTTTGCCTTCGATTTGTTACTGTTTATTACAGTTAATAAATCTTTATTAAATATTACTGACCCTATCCATAGGTAGCTTCATGTCCAATACCATTGCCCCCGAGCAGATCGACCGCATTGTTTATAACCAACACCACGATCCCTTTGAAGTGCTCGGCCCCCACGAGATCGAGCTGGATGGCAAAAAGGTCTGGGTCGTGCGAGCCTATCTGCCCGATACAGAAGCCGCATGGGTTGTACTGCCAGAAGCCCGAACCGAACAAGCGATGCAATCGGTTGGCCACCCCAATTTTTTTGAATGCGTTCTCGATGCTGGCGATACCGACGCGCTACCGGCCAACTACCAGCTGAAGTACACAAAAGGCGATAGCACTCGCACTACCTACGATCCGTACGCCTTTCGATCCTCCAAACTCACGGATTTTGACATCCACCTCTTCTGCGAAGGCAACCACCATCGCATTTACGAAAAGCTCGGTGCTCACCTAATGACCGTCGATGGGGTGGAAGGGGTTTATTTTGCCGTTTGGGCCCCCAACGCTCGTAATATCTCCGTTCTGGGAGATTTCAATCACTGGGACGGTCGCCAACATCAAATGGGAAAACGGGGCAATGGTGTATGGGAACTCTTCGTTCCGGAACTGGGGGTTGGTGATAGCTACAAATACGAAATTAAAAACTACGACGGCGATATCTACGAAAAATCAGATCCCTACGGCTTCGAGCAAGAAGTACGACCCAAAACTGCCAGCATTGTCACCGATCTCGATAGCTACACTTGGAACGATGGCAATTGGATGGAACAGCGTCGCGATCGCGATCCGATGGCTGCTCCCATTTCCATTTACGAAGTGCATTTAGGATCTTGGCTGCACGCAGGATGGGAGGACACCCCCAAATCCAACACCGGCCAAACCCTACCTCCGGTTCCCGTCGCTGACCTCAAACCGGGGGCGCGATTTCTTACCTATCGGGAGTTTGCCGACAAGCTGATTCCCTACGTGAAAAAACTCGGCTTTACCCATATCGAACTGCTACCGGTCGCCGAACACCCCTTTGACGGTTCTTGGGGATATCAAGTCACCGGGTACTATGCCGCCACCTCCCGCTACGGCAAGCCCGAGGATTTGATGTACTTTATCGATCGCTGCCACCAAGAAGGCATTGGGGTGATTGTCGACTGGGTTCCCGGTCACTTCCCCAAAGACGGTCACGGTTTGGCCTTCTTCGACGGCACCCACCTCTACGAACACGCCGACCCTCGTAAAGGAGAGCACAAAGAATGGGGCACCCTTGTTTTTAACTACGGACGCAACGAAGTTCGCAACTTCCTGGTTGCCAACGCCCTCTTCTGGTTCGATAAGTACCACATCGATGGTATTCGGGTGGATGCGGTGGCTTCCATGCTCTACCTCGACTACTGCCGCGAAGAAGGGGAGTGGGTCACCAACCAGTACGGCGGTCGGGAAAATATCGAAGCAGCCGACTTCCTGCGCCAGGTCAACCATACAATTTTCAGCTACTTCCCCGGAATCCTCTCCATTGCGGAAGAATCCACCTCCTGGCCGATGGTTTCTTGGCCGACTTACGTGGGGGGTCTCGGCTTCAACCTGAAGTGGAATATGGGCTGGATGCACGATATGCTCGACTATTTCAGCATGGACCCCTGGTTCCGCCAGTTCCACCAGAACAATATCACCTTCAGTATGTGGTACCACCACAGCGAAAACTATATGCTCGCCCTCTCTCACGATGAAGTGGTGCACGGCAAGAGCAATATGCTAGGAAAAGTGCCCGGTGATGAGTGGCAGAAATTTGCCAACTTGCGGTGTTTGTACTGCTATATGTTCACCCACCCTGGCAAGAAAACCCTGTTTATGAGTATGGAATTCGGTCAGTGGGGTGAGTGGAACGTCTGGGGCGATTTGGAGTGGAACCTGCTGCAATACGAACCCCACCAGAAGCTGCAAAACTTGGTTTGCCGCCTCAACGAACTCTACCGCACCGAACCGGCCCTGCATACCCAAGATTTCGACGAACCGGGGTTTGAATGGATCGACTGCAACGACAACCGTCACAGCGTTGTTTCCTTCATCCGTCGCCAGAAAGAATCCGATGAGTTCGTCATCGCGGTGTGCAACTTTACCCCCCAACCCCACAGCCACTACCGCGTCGGGGTTCCGGAGGCGGGTTTCTACACCGAACTGTTTAACAGCGATGCCCGGGATTACGGCGGTAGTAACATGGGTAATTTGGGGGGCAAGTGGACTGATGAATGGTCGTTCCACAACCGTCCCTACTCCTTGGATTTGTGCTTGCCGCCTTTGGGAGTACTGGTCTTGAAAATCGATCGCGTCAAGACGGAAGCGGCAAAAGCCGAAGCCGCTAAAGCCGAAGCCTTGAAATCGGCTAAACCGGAGAAGTGATACTTGAGGATAGGGAATTGGAGAGCGGGGAGGCAGGGGAGGCAAAGACCTCACAGGTTTCCCCCGTGTCTCCGAATTGCGAATTCCAAATTCTCCACTTGATTTTCTGTCACATCCGAGTCGAACCTGGAGGTAATTTATCCAGAATTGAGAGATGCTCCCCCGAATAAAGGAGTACGACAATCTCAAAGATAGATAATGATATGAGAACCGCTCGATCGATTCACTCAAATTCGATGTCATCCCATGCTTCCATTTCACCCATGGCGGGTGCGATCGTTTGTGCTCTATCTCTGCTATCTTTGGGCAGTCCCGTTAGAGCCGAAATGAGTGCGCCCGAGAGAGTCCCGGAGGTTTCCGATGGGATCTCGGGGGTTAGGTCGATCTTCGATCGCGTTTTACCTCCGGGATATGAAACCCCTGAATCTCGGGGGAAACAATCCCAAGAGTGCATCTGGTTGGGCGTAGATTGTTAAGTTCGATCGAGTTCGGTTCCATACCGAGTGTCGATCGGAATTCGGAATTCGGAATTCGGAGTTCGGAGTTCAGAATTTGGAGGCGCGGAATTCGCAAAAAGGGAATGGGGAATGGGGAATAGAGTACCTTGCTTGCGAGCGAGGAGATTCACCCCAGTCTTATCGGCTCGCTCTCACATTTCCAATCAGTCCGAACATCAACCAGAGTTAGTATTTGGCTCTATCACTGAACCCAAACTGAGGCGATCTGACGTCGATTGAAGTTTCGATCGTTCCGGATCGAGCCTGGGGAGAACCCGAATAAAAGAATTAGAACGATACGGGAGATCGAAAATCGCGAATGCAAATGATGGGATCGTTCAAAGTTACTTTAGAAAAGTAACTTTAGCTGGGAATGCCGAAGGAAATTTTAGCGTTCGAGCGAGAGAAAATCGATCGAGCTGACCTTCAAAAGCGATATAACCTAAAAAGTTCTCGATTTCGCTCGCCATTCAACATCTCTAAAAAAAGGGGGAAGGGAAGACTTATCGAGATCGACAGTTGAAGAATCGATTTGATTTTGGATTGCTGGAGATATCGATTTGATGAGTCTGAGGGATTTTCCATCGACCCCCACAACTCAAACGGTCCTGACAAGGCGAGTTCGTCATGGCGCTAAATCTACCGAAATTTTACCGCAATTGCAACCCCAGTAAAACCCTCAACACCGCCAGCCACGAGGCGCAAAAATACTATATCGATTTTTCGGGAGTGCGCGGTAGCAATATCGTCGAAGAACTGCTGGCGAACATTACATTATTCTCTCCCGACGAACCCACCTGCCAGCTGTTTACCGGTCATATTGGATGCGGCAAATCCACGGAATTATTGCGTCTCAAATTCCTCTTAGAGCAAGAAGGATTTCACGTGGTCTACTTTGAATCCTCTCAAGACTTAGATATGGGGGATGTAGACATTGGGGATATTTTACTGGCGATCGCCCATCAAATCGCCTGCAGTATCGAATTTCTCGGGTTAACTACCCCGATTCGCAAGCTGCAAAATTTGCTGCGGGGGGCGTGGAGAGTGCTCAAACACGAATTTCGAGTCTCCCCGACGGTGCAATCGACCTTTCACGAAGGGGCCCTGGAAAAAGAAGGTCATTTCTCCCTCACCCATGGATTGCGTCAACTCACCACCCATGCCAAAAACAGTCCCGAAGTTCGGTCTAAATTGCGGCAGTATCTCGAACCTCGGGTGGGATTTCTCCTCGAAGCGATCGAAGAAGAACTCATCGCACCGGCAATTGCCGCCCTCAAAGCCCGAGGTCGCCACGGACTGGTGACGATTGTCGACAATCTCGATCGCGTCGAAAACCGCTATAAGCCTTGGGGTCGATCGCAACCGGAATACCTCTTCGTCGATCGCGGCGAGCAACTGCGCAAGCTACAATGTCACATCGTCTACACGATTCCTATTAGTTTAATGTTTTCGAGCGACTTCGGACGATTGACCCTCAGATTTGGCGTCGATCCCAAAGTCTTACCCATGATTCCCGTCAAAGATCGACGGGAGCAGATGTTTGAAGCGGGAATGGCGCAAATGCGGCAGATGGTGCTTGCTAGAGCTTTTCCCGAGCGAACCCCCCAGAAACGCCTCGACGGATTAGGAGAAGTTTTCGATGCTGCCGGAACCCTCGATCGCCTATGCTACATTAGTGGAGGCCACGCCCGCAATCTTCTGAGACTGTTACATCGTTGCATCGAAAAAGAACGACACCTACCCCTGTCGAGAGGGGTGTTAGAAGCGACGATTCGAGAACGCTGCGCTCAGTTGGCTCTATCCCTGGAGGAACCCGAATGGGAGTTGTTGCGGCAAGTGGCTCGCGAGAAGCGCGTGCGCCAGGTGAGATCGCTACCGAGCCTTATCCGCAGTATGTTTGTATTTGAATACCGAGACGAGAATGGGTCTTGGTTCGATATCAATCCGATTTTAGCCGAAGCACAGGGTTTTAAATCATGAGGGAGCCAGATCCGGGAGAAGATGTGGCGGCGAAAAATGAAGGCGCCATCGAAGAATTAGCCTTTGGGTTGGAATATTCTCAGGGGCAATTCAAGCTGATTTTAGCTCGATGCAACTACGCTCAGTTGAGGGCGCGAGCGATGGCGCAACTCGAGAAAATTTCTCGGGTGTCGGTTTCTCAGTTGCAGTTATCGAGTACCACCCAAACCCTGTTCCATTCGATTCGATCGCAGGTCAATGCCGGTACTGAAGCTTTAAGCGTTTGGGGGTTCGAGGAAGTTCGCCAAATCGATCGACTCCTGAGTGCGGCCAACCAAGTCCGGGAAGAATTTCGCAAGCACTTTCCCTTCCCGATTATTCTCTGGATCGACGACGAAATTTTACAAAAGCTGATTCGCTTGGCCCCCGACTTTGAAAGTTGGGCGACGATCGTCGAATTTGCGATCTCTGCTTCCGAACCCATTGCCCTGCTCGAAAAACACACCGCGCGGGTCTTCGAGAAAATTTTAGGGGTCGATTCCCATCGATGGTTGATGGGTCGGGCGTTGATGAAAGAAGCCGACCGCCGCGAATTTCATGCCTGCTTGCAAGATGTGCGCGATCGAAACATTTCTCTAACCCCCGAGTTGATGGCCGATGTGGACTTCGTTCTCGGGCGCAATGCCTACGAACGGGACGAACTCGACACGGCGATCGAATGCTACGATCGCAGCCTGAGTGTTTGGCAGCAGACGTCATCGCAGGCTGCTGGAGACTCCACGGCCGACCTGCACCAGGGGATACTGTGGCTGCACTTGGGTTTGTGTCACTTCCGCACCGCTGACTTGCGATCGTCCGACAGTCCCCAACATTGGCAGCAAGCCCGAGATAGCCTGCAAAACTGCATCGAAATCTTCGAAACCACCGAGCGAGAAGACTTGGTGGCGCGATTCATTAGCTACCTCGCCGAAGCCCTGCGATACCTCGAAGATTGGGCAGGACTCAAAGCGATCCTCCAGAAATCCGTTCCCCTGCACCGACGCTACGGTAGCACGATTCAACTGGCTGCCGATTACGGATTGCTTGCCGAATGTGCCCTCGGAGACGGACGTTGGCTGCGCGCGGAGCGTTCTGCCTCGGCGGCCGTGCAAACCCTCCAAGAATGTCCCACCCCCAGCCTTCCCTACCATTCCCTGCTCGAACTCCTCTATCGCTTGTTTTTAGTCAAAGCTCAGTTTGCCCTAGACCGACCTCACCCAGCACGGGAAAACCTGGCTCGGGCGGTACAAGAGCTACCTCAAGCTCTAGCATCGAGCATCCAGTGCGATCCCCATCGCAGCCTGCGCATTTTAGAATTGTTGTGCCAGTTATATTTCGAGCGGGGCTGCTATTTAGAAGCCTTTGAGATTAAGTTAAAGCGTCGAGCGGTAGAAGTAGCCTTCGGCTTGCGAGCTTTCATTGGGGCGGCCCGGTTGGAACCCCATCGAGAAGCGATCGCCCCAGCACGCGATCGAAATCTTCCCGATACCATCGCCCCAGAAATTCGCGCCTCCGGTCGCGGGCAGGATGTCAAACGCCTCCTAGAGCGGGTCGGTCGTCCCGATCGCAAACTCACCATCCTCTACGGTCCCTCGGGGGTGGGCAAAAGCTCGATCGTTCACGCGGGATTGATTCCCGCCCTGGCGGGGCGCTCCATTGACGTACGGGATGCGATTCCGGTGGTGGTGCGGGTGTATGGGGATTGGCCCGTTCAATTGGGCAAAGCCTTGACGCGCGCCATGGGGATCGAACCCTCCCAATCGGACGATCCGCTGTTGGCCGGATGCTTCATTCCCGGCGGCGATTGTTTGCCTGGCCACATCATCGAACAACTCCAGCGCAACATCGAGCGCAATGTGCTCACCGTCATTATTTTCGAGCAATTTGAAGAATTCTTCTTTTCCAATCCCAACTTCGATCGCAAGCGGGAATTTTACGAATTTTTAGATGAAATCCTCAATATTCCCTACGTTAAAGTCATTATCTCCATTCGGGAAGATTACCTGCACCATCTTTTAGAAATCGATCGAACTTTAACAATACCCGCCATCGATGGCGATATCCTCAGTCGCAAATCTCGCTACTTTTTGGGTAACCTCTCCAAGGAAGATGCCCATAACGTCATCGAAAGTTTAACGGAAATCTCCCATTTTCACCTCGAACCCCAGCTGGTCGATCGCCTCGTGGAAGACCTCGCCGGAGACCTCGATCGGGTGCGCCCCATCGAACTGCAAATTGTCGGCGCTCAACTGCAAACCGACAAAATCGATACCCTAGAGAAATACTTGCAATCGGGGACCCTCCCCAATCTGATCGAACGATTTATCGAAGAAGCCATTCACGATTGCGGTCCCCAAAACGAACAACTCGCGCGCCTCGTTCTCTACCACTTAACCGATGAAAACGGGATGCGTCCCCTGCAAACGCGGGCGGAACTCGAACGGGACTTAAACGATTTAAATATCGACATCCAACAACTCCCCCTCGTCCTGGAAATTCTCAAAAAAGCGGGTTTGGTCTTCTTTCTTCCGGAGGTTCCCCACCACCGCTACCAACTCGTTCACGATTACCTCGTTCCCATTATCCGCCAGCGAGAAGAACTCGCCCGCGAAGCCGAAACGATCGCCCTGCGAGAACAAAATAAACTCCTGGTTCAACTCGCGCAAGTCCAGCAAGAAAAAGAACGAGCCGGCGTACGCCTCAAAGGGGCACTGGTAGCCATTCTCGCCGGGACCCTGGTGGGTGCCCTCATTGTCAGCCTCCTGTGGCAGCGAGCGGCCCGGTTGCAAAAAGATGCAGCGATCTCCTCAATCGTTGCTCTCAATGCCGCCTCCAAATCCCTGCGCCTCTCTGACGAACGTTTTGATGCCCTGGTGGCTAGCGTGCGGGCCGGCAAGCAATTTCAGCAACTTCCCCGCTCTCAAGCCTCACCGCATCTCAAAAGTCAGACCCTCAACCAACTGCAACTCGCCCTCTACGGCATTACCGAACGCAACCGCTTAGAAAAACATACCAATAGCGTTCTCGAAGTCAGTTTCTCCGGCGACGGTCAGTGGATTGCCACCGCTAGTGCCGATCGCACGGCGAAAATTTGGCGACCGGACGGCAGCTTGGTACGCACGATCGAGCATCCCAACGAAGTCAACAGCATTACCTTCAGTCCCGATAGTCGAACGGTCGCCACCGTCAGCGGCGATGAGGTCCGGTTGTGGCCGATCGAGGAAACGGGTCGCGCGACAGTCATCCCCACGGGCGATGTTCCCCAAGCCGTGCCAACTCTCACCGCCACCCCAACCCCCTCCACCTATACCGCCACCCGGGTTCGCTTCTCTCCCAACGGTCAACTCATTGCCACCGCCCACACCGAGGATAATACCGTCAAACTTTGGCAAACCGATGGCACCCTAGTGCGCGTCCTTGAAGGTCATCGGGACTGGGTGCTGGACGTGAGCTTCTCCCCCGACGGGCAAACCCTCGCCTCCGCCAGTTTGGACGAAACGGTGAAAGTCTGGGACATCGACGGGGGAAATCTGGCGACCCTCCCCGGTCACGATTGCGGTCCGAATACGCCCTGTGGCGTGACTAGCGTCGAATTCAGCCCCGACGGCACCCGAATTGCCACCGCCAGCCAGGATAAAACCGTAAAACTCTGGCAGCGAGATGGCACCTTCATCCGCAAGCTGAAAAACGATGCTTGGGTGTGGGATGTGAGTTTCTCCCCCGACGGGCAAATTCTCGCCATCGCCAGCCGAGATAACACCGTTCGATTGCGAACCCTCGAAGGGGAAGAACTCCAGACCCTACGCGGTCACCAAAAACAAGTCCGCAGCGTCAGTTTTTCCGCCGACGGTCAGACCATTGCCTCGGCCAGCGACGATAACACCATCGTGTTGTGGGATCGGGAGGGGGAAGAGATGCCGGTGCTCGAAGAGAGCGATCGACTCGCAGCAGATCCATCCCTTGATGATGGCAACCCGATCGCGGTTTTTGCTGTTGCATTTTCCGAAGATGGCAAAATTGTCGCCTCCGGCAACGCCGATAAGACCGTTAAGTTATGGGATCGCCGGGGAAACCTCCTCCAAACCCTCGAAGGTCACCAAGGGGCGGTAAACTGGGTGGGATGGAGTCCGGATGGGGAAATCCTTGCCAGTGCCAGCGCGGACGGTAATCTAAAACTGTGGCGCAGCAGGGGTACCCTCGATGGCACCCTCAACCACGGTCGCGGTAACCCTTTGGGAGAGGATGGGTGTCTTCTGGAGGCGACCCCGAGTTGTCCGGGGATTGAAAGTGCGAGTTTTAGTGCCGATAATCGCCTGATTGCCACCGCTGGAGGGAGAATCTTGAAACTTTGGAACCGAAATGGTTCCCGGCGGCAAACTTTCGTCATGGCCGGTGAGGAGATGGTCATCAACAGCGTGGCATTTGCTCCGGATGGTGAATTCTTGGTCACCGGACACGACGATCGCACTGTCAGAATTTGGAACCTGGCGGGAGAACTGTTGACTACCCTGCGAGGACATGGAGGTGCCGTGCGGTGGGTAACCCTCAGTCCCGATGGCAAAATTATCGCCAGTGCCAGTTCCGATAAAACCGTCAAACTCTGGCGTCCCGACGGCACGGAATTGGCAACCTTAGCCGGTCACATCGCCCCGGTGAATTGGGTGAGTTTTTCTGGAGATGGGACAACCCTCGCCAGTGCCAGTGATGCTGTCAAACTCTGGCAACTGGATGAAGAACTGGAAAATCCCCTACTCACGACCCTGGAAGACGATCGAGCTTCCGTGTGGAGCGTGAGTTTTTCTGGGGATGGTCGAACCCTTGCCAGCAGTCGCGCCGATGGCACCGTAGTGTTGTGGAATCTTGATTTTGACGATTTGCTCGATCGCGGTTGCAACTGGATTGAAGATTATTTAAAGGTTCGCAACGATGGCAATATTTGCGATTAGATCGATCCTCGACTGTGGCAAAGTAGAGCATAGGGCATAATCATAGACATAGGCAAGAACGAGAGACAATAGTTGGCTGATGGCAGTATACTCGCCTAGCACGATTTTGGTTTGGAATATTGCCGCAATCGAGGCAAAAAGCGGAAAATCCTCTGAAATCGACCCCGCACATCTACTTCTGGGAGTTTGCAAACTCTGCGACCTCGATCCGGAACGCTTCTGTCCCCGACCCATCCGGCGCGATCGGGCGCAAAAGCAAGAATTTGTCACGGATATCGAAACTCTACGCCAGTGGTTCGATGCCTGGGGACTCGATCAGACCCTGTTTCGCCGTCGACTGCGTTCGGAAATCGCCCGCGCCCAGGCAAACCGCCTCGATCGGGGGATCGTTCACCGCTCTCCCGTCTCCCGGCGCGTGTTCGAGCGGGCAGAGGAAATTGCCATGCTCGGTACTGACGATAACCCCATCCTGCGACCCTGTCACCTCCTGCAAGCGATTCTGGAACTGCCGGCTTCTCCCTGGGAAAACCTGCTCGAAGAAATGGGGGTCTACAATCTTGAAACCCCCCCCTTCGAAGACCCCGACAGCGATCGGCAGCCCGATCGCAGTACTTCAATTTGGATGGAAGCCGAACCCCTTTTCCCCCGCCAATCCCAGCAAGACACCCCCTTTCTCGATTGCTTCGGTCGGGATTTAACCCAAATGGCCCGGGACGGTCAGCTCGATCCCACCATCGGACGGCAAACGGAAATTAACGCCCTTGCGAGCATCCTGATGCAGCGGCGCAAGTGCAATGCCATTTTAGTGGGGGAGGCGGGGGTGGGTAAAACCTGTATCGTGGAAGGACTCGCCCATTGGTTGGAGAGCGAAACGACTCCGGCTGCCTTGAAAAACAAACGCATTGTAGAAATTTCCATGGCTGGACTCCTGGCAGGGTCGAAGTACCGAGGGGAGTTTGAAGAGCGGATGCAAGCGCTGATCTCCGAAGCGGCCACGGTCAACGACGTGATTTTATTTATCGATGAAATCCATACGGTCCTCGGTGCTGGGGGGGGCGGTGCCAGCGATGCGGCTAATATCCTCAAACCGGCCCTGGCGCGGGGAGAAATTCAGTGCGTGGGGGCAACCACCGTCCGGGAATACCGCTCCACTATCGAAACGGATACGGCCTTGGAGCGTCGCTTTCAGACGGTTTGGGTGAACGAACCCTCTGCGGAGGAGACCATTGCCATTCTCAAAGGGTTGCGACCCCAATTTGAGGCGCACCACAACGCGATCGTTACCGACGGGGCGATCGATGCGGCTGTTGAATTGGCCCAGCGATATTTGACAGATTTGCATTTGCCGGACAAAGCCATCGATTTAATCGATCGCGCCTGTGCCGACGTGCGGCTGGCAGTAGCCGCGGAGCAAATTGGCTATACCGGTCACTGTCGCATCGACGAAAACGAGATTTTAGCGGTGGTGTCCCAACGCTGTCAGGTGCCTATCGAACGGCTGACTCAAAACGAGCGCTCGCGGTTGCTGTCGTTGGAAAAGATTCTCCAGGGACGGGTGATGGGTCAAGAAGCGGCGATCGAAACCGTCGCCAACGCCATTCGCACTGCTCGCGCGGGATTGAAGGACCCGAATAAACCCATCGGGGTGTTTCTCTTTGTGGGGTTGACGGGAACCGGGAAAACAGAGTTGGCAAAAGCCCTGGCTCAATGCCTGTTCGACGACGAGCGCCAACTGATTCGGGTGGATATGTCAGAATACATGGAACCCCATGCCGTTTCCCGCCTCACTGGCGCGCCGCCGGGGTACGTGGGGTACGATCGCGAGGGGCAACTAACCAAAGCGGTGCGATCGAAACCCTATAGCGTCGTTCTCTTCGATGAGGTGGAAAAGGCGCACCCGAAGGTGTTGGATCTGTTTTTGCAAATCTTCGACGAAGGGCACCTCACTGATAGTCACGGTCGTCACATCTCGTTTAAAGAAACGGCGATCGTCCTCACCTCCAATTTAGGCACGCAATCCCTACACGCTTCCCGTTCTCTGGGGTTTGGTTTGGCAGACGATCGCTCCGAAGTCGATCGATCGGCGTACCAGCGGCAAATTCAAGATGCCCTCCAACAGTCTCTGCGGCCGGAGTTGCTCAACCGCATCAGTCAGGTGGTGTGGTTCTACCCCCTGGGTGCCGAGGTGGTCCGGCAGATTATCGACAAAATCCTCGCCAACTTGCACCCCCGCCTGGAAGCCCAAAAGCTCTTTTTGCAACTGACCGACAGTGCTTACGAGTTTCTGATGACCAAGGGCTACAACGCTCAATTTGGGGCGCGGGAAATGGAGAGAACGATCGATCGGTTTTTGGTGCAACCCTTGGGACAAGCGCTGCTCGCCGAACGCTTCCGTGCGGGGACGACCATTTGGGTTGAGGCGCAAGATGAGAAATTGGTGTTGCTCGATTCCGCGCCGATGGGTTAATTCCTATTTATTTTTTGTGAGTTAGGTTTTGACGATCGTTAATTTTTATAGCCCGTATTGCAGTATGGATGAGTCAATTGTCCATTATCTATATTTGCTAATCCACCATCTTGTTTGCGTTGTTTGCGATCTACCGAAATTGAGTTTTTATGAATAAACCCGTTACAAATTTTACAGCGAGGTGCATTAGGCAGTGTATCCCTTATATGAATTTCACTTTTACTACTTGTATTAAAGTCTTTTTTTGTTGAACTAAAATTTTGATTAATTGTTTTGATTTTTAAATAATTAAAACGGTCAGTAGAGATATTTTTTTTATGGTTTCATCTATTGTTTTATCCATTTTTAAATAGTTGATTATAGTCATTTCGAATAAGAATGGGGCACCAGGATTCACGGAAACCTCGATTATTCGGGTCGATCCGACTCTGAAACTGTACCACTTTTATTCAGAATGACTATATATTTTTTTTCGATCTGAATTTTTGACGAGGAGATAGAGATATAGCGCTTCGCACTGGTTTATTTACACTATCGAAGAAATAGGTTTTTCTCTTCCCCATTTCCCATTCCCCATTCCCCACCCTCACCGGAGATTTCTTATCCAACACTGACGTTCCTTTACGAACTCGGCAATAAACTCTCGATTCCCGACAACAACTCCGTCGGCGTAACCGGTTTTCCCAGATAGGCATTGGCCCCCAAACTCATGGCTTTTTGGCGGTGACGATCGCCCGTGCGAGAGGTGAGCATCACTACGGGGATGGTATACCAGGCAGAATGGGCGCGAATTCGCCCGAGGAGGTCGAAGCCGTTGAGTACGGGCATCTCCACATCAGAAATGACCAAATCCACTAAACCCTGGCGTTGTTCGAGTTTTTTCAGGGCTTCTTGTCCGTTGCGGCAGGGAATCACGGCAAATCCGGCATGGGTGAGGATGCGCTCTAAGGAACGTCGCGCCCCGGTGGAATCTTCGGCAACCAAAATCATCCGCGAACCGTGGACGGTCGTCATCGGAATCGGCGTCGTGACTAACGGTCGACCCTCGCTGGGCTTGAGGAATCGCGGCAGCACCACCGGCACGACCTCCCCCGTTCCCAAAATCGTACAGCCGGCGATATAGGGGGGAACGGGAATCGTATCGTCGAAGGATTTGAGAATCAGTTGGCGTTCGTCGACGATCGCATCTACCGTGGCGGCAATGGGAGTTGAGGCGCCTTTGAGCACCAGTACCACTTTGGAGGCACTCGAAACCGTCGGCAGGCGATCGTAGGGTAACATCGCCATCAGGGGCAACAACGGCAGCACTTGTCCCCGCCAAGAAATCGAAGAATCATCCACCTCATTAAATGCGGAACCTCGATCGAGCGGCCATTGGTGGGGACCGATATTACTCACGTCATCGTAGGGAATCACATCGAGTACCGTATCGGCCGGAATTGCCAGCAGGCGACCGGAAGCCTGACACAGCAACAACGAGAGCAAACTCATGCTCAGGGGCAACCGAATCGTAAACGTGGTTCCCTGTCCTGGCAGAGTTTCCACGTCGATGGTTCCGCGCAGTTGCCGAACTTGGGTGCGAACGATATCCATCCCCACCCCCCGACCGGAAATATCGCTCACGGCGGTGGCAGTGGAAAAACCCGGTTGAAAAATAAAGTTGAGAATTCGCTCTCGAGGCAACTGAGTCATGGGAATATTGGCCGGACATAATCCTTGAGCGGTGGCAATTTGATAAATTTGTGTCAGATCGATTCCCCGTCCGTCATCGGCAAAGGTAATGGCCACTTCGCTGCCTTCCGTTTTCGCCCCGAGGAAAATTTGGGCCGTTTCCGATTTATCTAAAATCCGGCGTTCGGCAGGCTTTTCGATACCGTGATCGAGAGCATTGTTGAGAATGTGAGTCAGGGGCGTTTGCAGTTGTTCGAGGAGCACCTTATCCACCAAAACGTTTTCCCCCGAGACTTGCAATTCGGCTTTTTTCCCGCAGCGTTGGGCGTTGCGATGCAGTTGGGGTAAAAACCGACGAGCAAAGGTTTTAAAGGGCACCAGGCGAGAAATGGTCACATCGGTGTAGAGTTGGGACAAATCCAGTCTCACCTGCCCTAAATCCTGACCCAATTCCCGACTCACCAGATCGATATCCACGCGGGTTTCCTGAACTTGGGTAATGAGTTCCTCAAAGGTCTGCAAGCTGCTGTGCAAAGCCGTGTAGCGATCCATTTCCAGGGCATCGAATTCGACCGTTTCGCCATCAGCTTTCGGTTCTGAGGCGCTGCTGGCAGTGGACATGCGATCGTAAAAAGACTGCACCCGATCTCTGACGGGTTTGACCTGTTCCACCAAACGCCGTAGGTTGCTCGAGGCTTGTTTGAGTTGTTGTTGCTGGAGGCTGAGGCGTTCGTGGGAGGTAATCAACTCGCCGATGGCACTGCCCATGGCATCGAGGCGTTCGAGGGGCATGCGCACTTGAATCTGCGTAGGGCGCTCGTCACTCACCAGCGTCGAGTCGGAGTTGTCGGTTTCCTCCAGGGGCAATGGGGGATCGGCTGGGGGGTCGGCTGGGGGGTCGGCAACGGCTGCGGGCAGTTCTTTGAGAAATCGATCGCGCTCTTGTCGCAGTTCGACGAGGGACTGCTCGGCCAAATCTTTCATCGCCAGGTTCGCCGGCGGTCGTTCGAGCAGATCGGCGATTTTTTCCACCGTCGACACCAGCCAGGGCAAGCTGTAGGCTTCCCCAAGCAGGATGCCTTCATCCACCAATCCGAGCAACCCCTCTCGCATCGCCTCCCCAGATACCTTTTCTTGAAGGAGTTTTTCGACGCGATCGAGGCAGTTTTTAAAATCCGATTCCAGAGCGGTTTTGATGAGTTTAATGCGCCCCCCCGACATAGCACTCGCCGGTGAGGGGGCGATTTGGGGATTTTGCGCCGCCTCTAGAGACGAGTTAAATTCATCGAGGGCTTTGAGCAAATTGGCATCGGCTTCGAGAATATGCTGCGAATCCCGAGCGACTCCGAGTAGATAAGCCAGTTCTTCGAGTCCTTGTTGGAGTAACTCCAGTGCTAACTCCGTTTGGGCGATCCGATCGTGGTTCCAAGCTTCGAGCAAATCTTCGAGTTTGTGGGCCAGTTGGCTCAACGCCGGCATCTGAGCCACGCCTGCCCCCCCTTTAATAGAGTGAGCGGCCCGCATGAGCGCGATGTAATCGGGACCTCGGTCTTCGGCCAGCTGAGCGAGTCCTTGCTGTAAGACTTTGAGATAGCCAGGGGCATCTTCTTCTAAGAAGCACTGGCGAGCTTCCTGAGTAATGGATTCGAGAACGGCCGGATCGAGTGCAAAGCTCATGGGTGTCTTCAGAATTCGCGCGTTAAACATGGTCTTCACGTCAGTTTTGGTGAGGGTTGCGGAAGCATCCGTTTCTGCTCGTCCAAAACGGGTGTTCGATTATCGATCGAGACGGAATTGAGAAACCGATTCCTGCAGGGTCGTGGCCACGCTTGCGAGGTCTTGCAGGGATTCGGCCACCGCTTCGGCTTCGGTCGAGGTACTTTGGGTGGTGGTCGAAACCTGTTCTACCATCTGGTTGACTTGTTGGGAGGCTTGGGCTTGGGTGGTCGTATTTTGGGAAATCGATTGCAAGTATCGATCGATGGTTTGGGTAATCTCCGCCAGACGCTTGAGGGTTTGTTTGGTTTGGTTGACCAACTCCGTTCCTTCGGCAACCTCGGCTTTACCGGTTTCCATCGCCTGCTGCACCTCGATGGTTTCTTGTTGAATCGAATCGACGATCTGCTCGATACTGCGGGTCGCTTCTGTTGCCCGACCGGCCAGGCGGCGCACTTCTTCAGCCACCACCCGGAAACCCTGACCGTTTTCCCCAGCGCGGGAGGCTTCGATACTGGCATTGTAGGCCAGGAGATTGGTTCGTTCGGCAATACTCGAAATCAAGGTGAGGATTTGCAGGATTTGACCGAAGGATTCCGTCAGTCGGTTCACCTTACTCGCCGTCTCGTCTACGGCGTTGCTGATTTTGTCGATGCTGGTCACGGTCATATCCATAACCGACTCCCCTTCTTGAGCCGCTTGCGCCCCCTGCTGGGCGATTTGCGCGGCCTGTTGGGTCGATTCGTCCACCAAGCGAATCGAGTTGCCAATTTGGGCCACCGTTCTCAAGGTTTGTTGGGTTTCCGAGGCTTGCATCTTGGCGGTTTGGGAAACCTGCTGCATGGATGGGGCGCTGCGGGCAGCCAGTTCGTTTACCTGGTTGGCGGCCGTTTGCACCTGCAACACCAAATCCCGCAGGCGGCGAATGGTTGTGTTGAACGCATCGGCGATCGACCCTACGGACCCTTCCGTCACGGGAGCGTTCACCGTTAAATCACCCCGCTGGGCACCTTCAATCTCCAGGAGTAGGTTAACCACCCCCCGCTGTAATTTCTCTTTTTCCCGCCGCTGTTGTTGAGCCTCCTGTCGCCGCAGTTGTTCCTGCTGTTTGACGGCGGCGATGTTGGCTTCGATGCCGATTGCCATTTGGTTGAGTTCGCGCGCCAAAATCCCGATTTCGTCGGCGCGATCGCTCGCTGCCACCCGCACTCCGCTTTGACCCCGACCCACTTTTTGGGCGAATCGGGCCAAATCCGTCAAGGAACCGGCAAAGGCGCGGGCAATGGGAATGGCCGCTAAAATTACCCCCACGAGGACGCCGCCCCCCACGAGTAATCCCAACCGTTGCTGTTCGACCACAAGGGTCTCCAAATCGTCCAGGGAGCGACCCACAGAGACCATACCGATGGGTTTGGCGTCTTGGGGATTGAGGACTTTTTGATGGTTGTAGATCGGGCGATAGTAGGTGAGGTACTTTTCGTTGCCGATGGTTTCTTCTTGGAACAGACCTTTGCCACCGTCGCTTGGGGGTTGGGCGTCTCCCCCAAAGAGGCGATCGAACCATCCGGGGTTGTCATCCCCTTGCCCGTTGGTTTCCCGGGATTGATAGGGTCGATCGAGCACTGCACCCGACACGGACTGCGGGGCGAGGGTTCCCAGGGCGCGAGTGCCGTCGCTGGCGGGGACGTTGGTATTCACCCGCCAATCGTAGGCGAAGACGGAGATGGAATTAGCACCGACGAGCTGTTGGAAGGTATCGAGAAGGGCAAAGTGGCGGTTGTGCAGGACGCCGACGATCGCCGTTCCCACCAGTTGGTTGTTGAGTTTGATGGGATAGGCGACCACCGTGGCCAATCCGGCACTGCCATCATCGACGTTGTAGGTGCCGATGGGGGCTGGGGCAAGTTCCGGGCTGCTCGATGATAGGAGGACTGGAATTTGGGCTTGGTTTTCTAACCCCAACCGGCTGAGAATTTCACCGGAAACCAGCTCGATACCGCGCAGGGGTTGTCCGGTGGCTAAGACTTGCTCGACGATGGGTAAGTCTCTCAGATTCGTCTGACCGGAGGGGTCGATGGCGATAAATTCTGTGGGTTCGATCGGGCGATCGGGGTCGGGTTGGCGGTAGGCTTCCGGATTGAGGGCCGAATCGTGGATTTTAATCCCTTTGGCGAGGGTCACTCCGTTCCGATCGGTGAGAATGCGAAAGCTTTTGGTCACGTCGGCGCGGCGATCGCCAGCGGTAATCCCTTGGGTCACCAAGGCCGATAAGTAACCTTGCCGTTGGGTAACCTGGGCGGGATTACTCAAATTAATATTATTGGCCCGTACCAGTCGGGCCAAATTTTCCGCTTCGGTGAGGCTATCATCTTCGGTCCACCCTACGTAGTCGTCTTCCCAGGAGGAGGTGGTACTTTGCAACTCCGATCGAAACTGCTGTTCCACTCGATCTTGGGTACGCCAAATTAACCCCTGAGTGACGATCGCCACCGGTAGGATCGCACCGCCGACGAGCAACACCGTGAGTTTGTTCGTAAAACTGAGGTTGTTCCACTGTTGCTTCAGCCAGAGGGGAAATTGGGAGGGAAATCCCGTACGAATCGTGGTTTCACCCCCATCCTCCTCCCGCAGGTCTCCGGAGTCCCACACCCGAGAACTGGTTGCAGCAGCGCTCGGACCGTCGCCATCGATCATCGTCGCCAGGGCCTTGCGGGCGCTCACGCCGTAGAGTCCAGTTTCGTCAGCGGTGGCAATTTCTTCGTAGACCTCGCGGGCTTCCTCAAGAGCACCTGCTTGCTCGAGGCTGTTGGCTTGCAGGAGTTTTTTCAGGAGTTCGTCTGAGACCGTATCGGGATTTTCGGGGGTCGCATTCGATGGGGCGTTTTCCTCTGAAGTGGCCCAGAGACCGTTTCGGGAGTCGTACATGGCTGGAGTTGGGGGGTAGATAGGTTCATCTTCAGACCGGAAACGGTCAACTGAAGAGGATTATTGAATGTGAGTAAATACCGTGTCGAGCAGTTCTTTGGGGGCATAGGGTTTGACTACGTAAGCTTTCGCCCCCTGTCTTAAAGCCCAAAATCGATCGAATTCTTCACTTTTCGAACTACAAAATACGATCGGAACATCTTTCATTTTGTCGTGTTCTTGAATCATTCGACATAACTCTAAACCACTTTTTCCGGGCATAACAATATCCAATACAATTAGATTGGGTAGCGCATTGTTTTGCAACCAATCCCAGGCTTCATCGACATTACTCGCCACGGAAACAACAAACCCGGCTTGACCTAAAAGCGCTTTTATCATGGCTTGTTCGGTATGACCGTCTTCAACAACAAATACGCTCTTCATACGTTAGACCTTGCTTTTTAGGAGTTTAGTTATTTAATTGAGAATTATAAGCTATCGATCGCGGGGGTTTTTCATTCGGAACCCTCGCTCCGAACTTGGAATTGCGCCACGGACGATTGTAGGGTGCTCGCATCGACAGCTAATTCTTGCAACTCCCCGACCACCCCTTCGGCTTCGCTGGCGGTGGCACTAGCAATTTGGGCGGCGGTTTCTACGGTTTGATTCACTCGCTCGGAGGCTTCCGTTTGTTCGACGGTATTGCGAGCGACCTCTTGGAGAAAACCATCAATTTGTTGGCTCAACCGGGTCAAGTCTTGTAGCGTACTTTTGGTGCGATTCACCAGTCCGGTGCCGTTCACCACCTCCGTAGTCCCCAGTTCTAAAACATCGATCACCTCGGCGGTTTCTTCCTGAATGCTATTGATGAGCTGTTCGATATCCGTGGTGGACTCCCTCACTTGGGCGGCTAAGGCTCTCACCTCGTCGGCAACCTGACGAAAACCCACCCCTTGTTCCCCAGCCCGAGCCGCTTCGATACTGGCATTAAACGCCAGTAGGTTTGCTTTTTCGGAAATGCCAGCGATCGAGGCCAAAATTTGGGACACTTCTTGTGAGGATTCTGCAAGGCGCTTGGCTTTTTTGGCGGTGTTGGCAACGGTGCTGCGGATTTTATCCATGCTCGCCACCGTTCGATCCATGTCCGTATCCCCAATGTGAGCGGCTTCGGTGGCTTGACGGGCGATGGCAGCCGCTTCCTGAGTCGTCTGGGCCACCCGTCGGATCGACTCGGAAATGCTCACCACCGTCCGCAGGGTATTTTGCAGGTTCTCGGATTGGGCGAAGGTGGTGGTGGAAAACTCCCGCACGGAGGTTTCGCTGGTTTGAGCGTGCTGGGTGACTCCCGTGGCAATGGTTTTGACCTGAGTCACCAACTGTTTGAGGGAGCCGAGGGTGGCATTAAAGGCATCGGCGATCGCCCCCACTTCACCGGCCACCGTGGGCACGCGGATGGTTAAATCCCCCGCCCGCGCCCCTTCGATATGGACGAGCAAGTCCATCACCTGTTGTTGGAGTCGTTCCTTTTCTTGGGTTTGTTTTTGAGTATCTTGGGTGCGCTCTCGTTCCACCACCTGCATTTGTCGTTCGGTTTGCGCCATCCGATCGGCCGCGAGCTGCAGTTTTTCGGCCAGTAAGGCGATTTCGTCGGCGGTGGCCGTCACGCTCAATTGGGCTTGGGTATTGCCCTGGCTGAGGGCACGGGAGAAGCGCACCATCGAGCGCAAGTTCAACTCTAAGGATCTGACGATGGCATAGGTTGCGAGTAGCAAGACGAACGCCACCCCCGCGCCGACGAGGGAGGCGAGCCACCGCGAGCGCTCGACTTGTTCTTGGCGAACGTTATCGAAGACGGCCGTGGTGCCTTCAGGGGCGAACAAAACCAAAGCGCGATCGAAAGTCACCAGGGGGACGATCGCCGTGACGGCTAACATCGTTTTCAACTTCGAGCCCACGCTGAGGTTCTCCCACCACTCTTGGAGCCAGGAGAAGCTTAGAAGTCCCCGAGAGTGGGCTTGCGGTTTCCCCGTCGGTGGAAAGGATGCAACCGAGTTGAGGTAGGAATTATCGCTGCCCGTCGCCGTGAGCGATGAAATATCGCCGGGGGATTCGGAACCGTCGATATCGCTGGTAGGGGGTAGGTTTTCTAGGGCTTTCTTCGCGCTCGCCCCCCAGACGCTCGAGACATCGATGGCGATGATTTCTTCATACAGGATGCGTGCCCCTTCGAGGTCTCCGGCTTGTTCCAAGCTATTGGCCTGGAGGAGCTTTTCAAGCAGCGGATCGTCGGCGGGATCGACTGCATTTGCCGTCAGTTCTGGCGTATCGACCCGATGGGTGGTGGATTCGATCGGGTCTTGAGGGGCTGAACTATTTAAATTGGGCTGGCGATCCATGGTCGTTTTCTCGCTTGAATCGATCGGTCGGCAGACAGGTCATCGTCACCCCCAAACGAACCGCAGCGGATGGCGCTGGGTGGGTCAGACCGATAGTTTAGAGCGGATCTGCCTCGGTGTAGAGGGTTTGAAGCAGGGCTGTGGGGTTCAGTATAGCAATTCCTGAGTTTTGGTAATAGGCAAGATTGACAAATAAAGGTCGCAACCTGGACTTGAGACGCTTGCGAATCGGTTTGATTTTGGGCGGGGTAAAAATGCCTTCTAGCTCTTCGACGATACAGGCCACGGATTTACGACTCCCGGGCTTGTCCGAACCCCCATCTCCATCATCTTGAATTAAGGAAATCGCCGTCAGGTTTCGATTGGGCGGACCCGAGAGCGGTCCCAATTCCAAAAAATGACTTAAATCCAACACCCACGTTAGAATCCCTCGTCGGTTTACGACCCCGAGCAATCCTGGGGGAACTCCAGGAATGGGACAAATTAACTGTCGGTTGATTTGCACAACCGTTTCAATATTGTTTAAGGGCAGGGCTACGCGCACCGAACCCGAAACTCGCACTCTAAAATAATCCTGGGTCATGGTTTTCGCCCGATCGCGGCTCAGTTGCCGATCGCGGCTCTCGGTGGAGGGGGAGCGGGAACTTTCCCTCGATCGGGTCGGTCACCGTCGGCGATCGAGATTTCCCGAACGGACTCTACATTACCGACCCGAGAGGAGAGCGGCAACAGCCTTAACTCCAGTCACTCGATTGAAACCCCGAAGTCAAGGTCCTGAGTCCCCACCTTGGAGAACTTTATGAATGTATCCTACCAAGTTATCGGGGTTAAAGGGTTTCGTTAAATAATAATTCACGCCCAAGGTTTTGGCTCGGATGCGATCGAGAATGCCATCGCGACCGGTGAGCATGATAATGGGAATATCCCGCAGTTGCCTCGACTGGCGTAACATACTGCACAGTTCGTAACCGTCGATATCGGGCATATTCACATCCATCAAAATGGCGGCGGGTTTTTGACGCACCAGAGATGTGAGAGCTTGAGCGGGTTCGGTAATGCCGAGCACGTCAAACCCATGAATTTCTAAAATCCCTTTAACTTGTTTTTGAATGGTTTTGCTATCGTCGATACAGGCAATCCTCTGTCGGGGTTCGACATCGAGGGGTGTGGGGGAAATTTCGCTGGCATGAGGAGCGGTACGCGGTGGCAATCTCACCGGTTCGCGATCGAGAACCACCACCAACCCCGCACTCACCAGCGGTTGCACCCAAGCGACCAAATTTTGAGCCGAAACTTTCAACAAATAGGAGATCTGGTAGACTGAAAGCTGTCTCCCCAGTAAATTCATCAACCGCATGGCAAAGCGATCCCCTTCTTTTTTACCTTTAAACTGGTAAGGATACTGCTGCCACAACTCTCGAAACGCCGGTTGCTTTTCCGGTTCCAAGTACAGGCGAGAAAAAGGGGAGGGCAAGACCTTGCGCCACTGCTGCCACTGAAGCGCCATCTGCCACAGAGGCGAGGGAATTTGGGTCAGGGGTGTTTCGATGAGAATCGGTTCGACTTTGCGAGTTTTGTCGAACTCGACACAGGCTTTGGGTAAAGCTAAAGTTTGGACGATCGCTTCTAAACTCAACCGCATGAGCAATTGGCGCAGGCGAGCCATGGGTAATCCCGAACTATGCCACCACTGACAGACGATCGTATATTCGCTTTCAAGTTCGGGAAACTCCAGTTCGCACAGTTCGGGCTGGATGCTGCGAACCAGACATCGCAAACGCTCGGATTTTCGACCGGCACTGGTGGCATAGGTCAATTGACCCCGACGCACGTATAGATTCCAGCTGATGGTGGGGTCGGCAGGATCGTGAAATGTCATACACCCGGAAACGCCCTTAGCAACGATGTGTTTGATCGCTTTACGCGGGTAGGTCACAACTCCTGGTCTGGTTTCAGTTGTTGAGGTGGGGGAGAGATTGCCCGTCATAGTTGCTAATCCGAGTTATGGTAGTAGAAGCTACCTGCAACGTTAGCTCGTTAATTTTACGCGCTTGCAGTTGTCAGGGCACTCGAGCTGAGTGCAAGAGGACTGCTCGCACAGAGGCGCAAAGCAGAGACGATCGAAAATCTCTTCCGATCTACGTTAGCCCGATAAGCGCTCCGCAGGTCACAGAGGGCTGCTAGAACTGGAATCCTTCGGGTGGAAGGCGCGAAACAAGACGACAAGTTTAAGAGCGAATCGATACGAAGATTGCAAAAAGTTGTAACTACTAGCTTGAGTCAGTTTATCGCAGTTAGGAAGATACAAGCAATGTACAATAGAGAAACAACTTGGGGCTAAAGTCGCGATCTCACATATTGTCAATCGTCGAAAATGCTGAAGCTCTTTGGGTCCAAAAATACACAGTTGGAACGCCAAAAAGAAAATCGTATTTTCGCGTCCGTTGCTTTGGTAGGGCGATCGACCTGTTATTGAAAGAACGATCGGTTTGCGAGTGCCGATCTTGCTGTGGCGCTCGCTGTCGGTTCAACCGGGTCGGACATTTCGCTCGTTTCCATCAGCGTTTTTTATCGAGTTGTTGCCAGTACGCGATCGCC
Organism: Zarconia sp.; assembly: GCF_057467645.1. Classification (NCBI taxonomy): domain Bacteria; kingdom Bacillati; phylum Cyanobacteriota; class Cyanophyceae; order Oscillatoriales; genus Zarconia; species Zarconia sp. The sequence goes on along the minus strand of NZ_JBRJXU010000065.1, from coordinate 96,554 downwards.
GCCATTTGAAAAATTTGGGGGTACCTTCCGTCGGGATGCCAGTCGATGGAGGTCCAGAACTAACCAGTGATATCGATTCGGATCGATATTCTCAAAAGCAGTTTCGAGCGCGGAGATCGGTGCGAGCGATCGGCTCGCTATGGCAGCCATACTACCAGCTCTATTGGCTCGAGCGAGATTACGTTCGAGCGTTCAAACATGGGGATTCCAAAAAAGGGATCGGGGGAAGCAAGGGCATCCTGCTAGGATCGAACGGTTGTTAGATCGAATTTAGAAAACGCACGTATATTATATATTGTCATGAATCAATTCCCGTCTTCTGGCGTCTTGCCGTCTTCTCAGGGTGCAACGTCCGATAGGGGAGAGTTTCCAACGGTGGGCAGATCGCACCCGCGCTCGCGATGGTGGAGTCGGATAGCTTGGATCGTGGGAGTCACCGCATCGATGGTGGCACTCGTTGGATGGCGGTGGCATGCCGAGTCCGTCACCGTTTACGAAGGCTCGTTTGAGTTGCTCCTCAAAAGCTCGACCGTTCCCAACAGTGTTTTGCCCGTCGGGCCCCAGGGGGCGGATCGGGATGGAGCAACGGCGATCGCACTGCTAGAGCGTCCCGCGCTGTTGCAAACGGCCCTATCCGAACTCGAACGCCCGGAACTAACCCCTCAAAACTGGCCCGAGGGGTTGAGTCTCGATCGCCTTGAGGATACGCAAATCGTTGAAGTGCGTTACCGCCACCGAAATCCCGAAGCGGTGCTGGGGGTCCTCGATGCCCTCGCCCGAACCTACCTCCAACACGATCTCACTGTGCGTCAAACTCAGTGGGACCAGTTATTTGCCTACGTTGAGACTCAACTGACGCAATTACAAGCTCAAAAAGAGCAGCAACAGGCACAACTTCAAGAATTTCAAACCCGTTACGCCATCGATCCCGAAATTCAAATCCCTCAAGTCCTCGAACGGCTGGGGGCGCTAACGGAAGAACGAAGTCAAACCCAACAGCAACTTGGCCAACAGCAAACCCTATACACCCGCTTGCTCGAACAACTGGGAGTCAACCCTCAACTCGCCATTCCCATGACGGCATTGAGTCAGTCACCGCGCTACCAAGCGATTAAAACTCAATTGCAAGAGGTGGAAAGCGAAATTTCGCGGGAGTTGACTCGGTTTCAGGAAGGCACTCCCCCTATTCAAGTCCTGCGAGACGCGCAAAAGAATCTCGCGGCGCAATTGCACGCCGAAGCGCGCAATATTTTGGGGGCAGAATTAGCCGCCGCCCAACTCCCGTCTGATGGGGCAGAACCCAATCCCGTTCGCGTGGCGCTAACGGGGCAGTTTATCGAAGCCGCCAACCAAATTCAAGTCCTGAAGGTGCATCTTGAGTCTCTCTCGAGGGAGATTGGGGAAATCCAGAAACAAGCGCAACAGTTTCCGGGAATGATGCAAGATTACGCCAACTTGCAGCAAGCCCTCGAACAAACCACCCAGCAGTTAGAAGAACTGACGAGTCAGCAGGTGGCGTTGCAGTTTCAAGCGGGGACGCAACCGCCCTCGGATTGGGAAATCATCGCCCCACCGGAGATACCCCGCGATGAATTCGATCGACCCGTTCCCTTACCCGATCGCCGTCTGCCCATACCGGTCGCGATCGCGGGATTGTTGGGATTGGGATTGGGCTTGGGAATTGCCATCGCCTTAGAACGCCTCGACACTCGATTGCGCGACCCCCAGGAGGTTGCCGAACTCACCGGTTTGCCCGTACTCGCTCTGGTCCCAAAAACGAATTTTCGCCGTTCCCAGAGGGGTTCCTATGCCTTCCAGGCTTCCTTGCGCGCCCTTTGGAGTCGGTTATCAGCCAGGAGCGATCGCCCGTTTAAATCCCTGGTCGTCCTGTCTCCGGAGTCGGGTGGGGGAACCTCCACTATCGCCCGTCATTTTGCTCTGGCGGTTGCGGCTGCGGGGATGCGGGTTTTGCTGGTGGATGGGAACTTACGTCGCGCCACCGGAAACCGTCGCCATCGTGCCTCCACTCGTCCGGGTTTGAGCGATGCGATCGTCACCGACCTCAATTTCAATAGCTCGATTGCGCGATCGCCGTGGAACGATAATGTCTTTGTGCTGAGTGCTGGTAGTCCCCACACCGATCCCGACTTGCTGCTGGCATCGACAAAGATGAAGCAAGTTGCCGCCCAACTGCGCCAAAGCTTCGATCTCGTCATTTACGATGCACCGGCATTGCGACAGTATCCCGACGGGCAACTGCTAGCGGCACTAACGGATGGAGTGGCGATCGTTTTGAAATTAGATCGGAGCAGGCGATCGCCTGCGATGCACGCCTTGGCTCAGTTACAGGCGGGGGGAATTCCGGTTTGGGGAACCATCGTCAACGGTGCCGACGAAATGGATGCGATCGCCTACAGTTGCGTCCGCCAACCCGATCGCCATTTAGAGGATTGGGTACTCGAAGAAGCTAACTCGCTCGAATCCCAACAACGGTAAGATCGCGTCAGTTTTGGATCGGGCCGTGTCGGGTGATGGTGGGGTGTGGGGTGTGGAGTGAGAGGGTGTGCAGCTTCAAGTCACCATCAATGATGGCCGATTTTTCCCCAGTTTAGGGAGCACTCGCACCCCTAAACCCGCTGAACCAAAACTGACGTTAAGATCGAGTTCGGCATCGAAAAAACAGCCCCCTTCACCATCGAAGGAAATTCGCTCGAACGAAGGTTAGGGCAGCGCCGTCGCCGATCGAAAGAGAGTCGCCAACCACCTCGCTTCTCGATCGATATCGTGTTGGAGCGCCACTCGTTCGGCCCCCGTGCGACCCCAAGCTTCCAGGTCGGCAACCGGCATTTGCAAGATCGTTCGCATTGCCACCGCCAGGGCATCGGCATCACCGGCCGGCACCAGCAAACCGCATTTCCCTGGGTCGACCAGTTCCGGAATCCCGGCGACGTAGGTACTCACCACCGGACGATTGAGAGCCAGCGCTTCCATAATCACCACTGGCAAGCCTTCCGCAAAGCTTGGCAGTACCAATGCCCGCGATTCGAGCAGATATTTGCGCACGGTGTCGCTGCTGGCCCAGCCGGTAATTTCGATCGAATCTTGCAGGTTGTGTTTGGCAATGGAAGCTTCAATTTCCGATCGCAACTCGCCATCGCCCACAAACGCGAGTTTAAAGGGTACGCCTGCTTTCCCTAACTGCTGTGCGGCTTCGAGGAGCAGCAGGTGCCCCTTTTGCTCGCTCAAGCGACCGACACAGACCAATTGGGGGGTTTCGGCAATCGGGACGAACTCTCCCGAGAGGAAACTGCGATCGACACCGCACCGGACGATATAGATTTTCGACCAATGCTGGCGATCGCACCACCGGTAAAGCTGACTCCGACCAAATGAGCTAATCGCCACCACAAATGCGGCCCGGTTAATTTTTTCTCCTAGAGAAATAGCTGCGGCTTTATCGAATTCTTCGGGACCGTGAACGGTAAAACTATAGGGCGGGCCGCCGAGAACGCCACATAACATGGCAACGGTGGTAGAATTCGTCCCAAAATGAGCGTGCAGGTGAGTAATTTGGCATTCCCGCAGCCAGCCCAATAAAATACACGCCTCTGCCAGGTAGGCCAAATGAAGCACGACACCGCGCTCGGACCCCCAACCCACCGTCAGAGCTAGTTTCAAGGCTCTGACAAATGGCAAGGGTGCCGACAGGGCTACCGATAACAAGCCAAGGAGCAACCCGACAATTCCTTCTTGCAAAATCACCCGCGTTTTTTCGAGTTCTTGCTTGTCGGCTTCGTCGACCAGTTCGCCATCGCAGGCACGCACGGCAAATCGTTCGATTTTAAGACCGTTCTCTTCGAGGGCGAGAATTTCGCGACGGATAAAGCTATGGCTGACTTTGGGATATTGATTGACTAAGTATGCGATCTTCATAGGGTATTGGGAGTAGGATCGGGGGTCATCGTCTGTGGAGTAAGGTTTGAAACAATTTAACGAAAAGACCGCGTAACGACAAGCCGAGTTCGTGGTAACTTAAGGCTGCCACAACACGATCGCAATACTTAATTTATATTCCAGTTTCATGAACGCAGCCGACGATAAAACGATTGTAAAAGACTATTTCAACGCCACGGGGTTCGATCGCTGGCGGCGCATCTACGGTGATGGCGATGTGAATAAAGTCCAACTCGATATTCGTAAAGGACACCAACAGACCGTCGATACGGTCATCGATTGGTTTAAAGCCGATGGCAATCTTGCCGGATTGTCGATTTGCGATGCGGGTTGCGGCGTGGGTAGTTTGAGCATTCCCCTCGCCCAGGCAGGAGCGACGGTTTACGGCAGCGATATCTCCGAGAAAATGGTGGGAGAGGCTTATAGTCGTGCCAGAGCGGCGTTGGGACCCAATTGTAATGTTTCTTTTAGCGCTCAAGATTTGGAGTCCCTCAGCGGTCGCTATCATACCGTGACGTGCCTCGACGTGCTGATTCATTACCCTGAAGACAAAATGCCGGAAATGATTTCCCATTTGGCATCTTTAGCAGAGTCGCGCTTGGTCCTGAGTTTCGCCCCGAAAACCCTGGCACTGACCGTTCTCAAAAAAATTGGCGATTTCTTCCCCGGACCGAGTAAGGCCACTCGCGCCTACCAACATCGGGAAGCCGATGTAATTGCCATCTTAGAGAAGAATGGGTTTTCGATCGCCCGCGATGCCATGACGAGTACGAGTTTTTACTATTCGCGCCTCCTCGAAGCGGTTCGGTAAGGGTTGGTTTGAAAGATCGGAGTTTGGGATCGATCGAACTTGAAAAGCAATGCATATTTGGGTTCGATTCAAAATAAAGAAATATAACAGAGCCGGCTTTTCTGGGATCGTGGAAAAGCCACCTCTCGATTTCGATGACTAAAATGGAGTCAGTTTCCCCACTTGAGCGCGCTCGTGTTGCCGTAAAAGTGGGGTGAAGCTGAAGTCACAGATATTCCTAATCATGAATAATTTCATGTCCCGGACGTTTCGGTTCTTCAAAAAAGCAGCAGCAACATTATTACTGCTTTTCGGGATTCCGTTGTCTGGTGTTGCGATCGCAGAAATGGCGAGTTCCAATGCCACCGTAGAAGAGAAGGAAGAGGCACTTGCAATACTCCTGATGCTAACATTACCCTCAACGGTGTTAGGCAGTTGGCTGGTGTGGGGACTCCACAAAGACTACCAATGGAAATTGGAAAATCGAGCGCAAATTGAAGACGATCGCCTTCGCTCGATTTTCTTTCGAATATTAGAAGAGAATCGAGGTCAAACAACGACTCTGCGTTTGGCAAAAGAAGCGAATCTTTCGGGAGAGGAGGCACGATCGTATCTCGAGCGCAAAGCGAAAGAATTTGAGGCCACAATTAATGTGGGAGAACAAGGGGAGATTACCTACCAATTTTACCTGTAAACTGAGGGGGCAAATCTTTTACGATCGACATAGCGCTATCGCGTTTTCAGAAAAGCGATCGACTCTAGTGAGTGATGGGTTCGAGCGGGGAACATGAGGTTTCAGAGGCGATCCAAATGCTCGCACTCGATCGATTCTGGTCACAAAACCCGATACAACCAATTTGCGCTCGTTCCGATCGAGATTGCCAAAGATAATGACTTCGACTTCCCCCTTCAAAACAGCTCGAAAAGCGGCAGCAGGACTTCTCCTGGCGATTGGATTTCCGATCGTGTTACTTTCTGGCGCTCACCTAGGAGATCCCAGTGCTGGGGTGCGAGAACTCTCACTGGTAATTTTAACCTTTGTCGGATTACCCCCCACTGCGACGGCTGGGTGGTTGCTGTGGGGACTGTGGGAACAAAATCGGGTCGAACGGGTTCAGCAAGCGCAAGCGAGGGTCGATCGGCTTACCGCAACGTTTTTTCAACTCCTGAAAGAGAATAATGGCATTGTCACCCCCCTACAATTTGCGATGAAAGCGCAACTGCCAGGTTCTGAAGCAAAGGAGTATTTGGAGATTCGCGCGAAGGAATTCGATGCGGAATTAGATGTGAACGATCGAGGTAATATTGTGTATCGATTCGATCTTCCCAAACAGCTCTCAGATTGGGAAACTTAAAGTTCATCATCTGGGTTCGATCTCACAGAGTTCGATCTGAACGAAAACGCGCTCGATCGAATCGAGATGCTTGCCTGGGAAAAGTATCAAAAAGAAGTCTCAAAACAATGACGAAAATTTTTATGGCGATCGCGGCGATTCTCGGCGCACTTTCGGTTGCTGGAGGTGCATTTGCCTCCCACGCGCTCAAAGAACAAATTAGCGAGCGATCGCTAGAAATCTTTGAAACCGGTGCTAAATACCAAATGTATCACGCGCTGGCACTATTATTGGTGGCGATACTGTTAACTCGACTAGAGGTAATTCCCACGACACTTGTGACTTCTGGAATTGCATTTATCGTCGGAGTTTTCTTATTTTCCGGAAGTTTATATGCTTTAAGCTTAACCGGAATTAAATGGCTCGGAGCGATTACTCCCCTCGGTGGTGTGGCGTTTTTAATTGGTTGGGGATGTTTGGCGGTTTCTGCTTGGAATTTTAATTAACAAAATTCTAGGACTCCGCCACAGAAATTATGACAGGTTATTACTCTCTCAAATGCTAGCTAGTGGTACTTTGATAACTTTCAATCCCTTTCGGGGCTGAACCCCTTGCTGGGAGTAGGATTTAAGTTCAACCTCGAGAAATTGCTCAAACCCTTGTAAGTAGGTAAGCACTGAAAAGCTATGTTATGTTGCAATTTGTAAAATAACTCCTATTTCTCTTGGAGAGAGGAGTTGGGGCTATTTACATTTAGTTACATAGATAAAGATTTTAACGCCCACCTACTTAGTTGTCAGGTTTGTATCATTTCGACCTATAATCCTTGCAACAGAAGGGTTTGAGGTAAAAATCACAACAATTTTTGTCAAAGTACCACTCGTAAAGGCTTTCAAAGTTAGAGTGGCTGTCAAAATTAATGTGGTCAAGTACTAGTGCCACGCGACAGAAATAATTACCTAGTGCAGCGCGGCAGGAATAAGTACCCAGTTCTCAACCGCTGAAAGCGATGCATAGTCGGAATTTTTAATTTTTAATTTTGCATTTTTAATTTTGCGTAGCAGCACTAGCTCTCAACCGGGAAAAGCTATACACATGTTGGGATGCCGTTCAACTTTTCAAGACGAATTTTTAATTCTGCGTAGCAGCACTAGGGTTTAAAATTCATAAATAAAAAAAAACATAAAAAATATCATTTTATGAGTTTCTCAAAAGTAAACTTTTCTTGGTGTGGGGAGAGAAAATATCTCTGCAAGATTGCAAGATCGCTTTTGAAACTTTGAGAGTAGAATCATGAAAAAATCGATCGTCCATTTAATGAGCCTATCGTCCGAACAGCACGATCTGCCTTGGCTCAAGGAAAGTTTACAAGCAGCCATTGAACTCGAGCTATCGACGCTTCCCCCTTATCTGTGCGCCCTTTGGTCTATTAAAGATACTGAGGAGGCATACTCGCTTGTTCGGAGCGTTGTCCTTGAGGAAATGTTGCACTTAGGGCTGGTCTGTAACATGCTCGCAGCCCTTGAAGAGGAGCCAATCCTTGCAAGTAATCTACCCACCTATCCGGGTCACTTACCGGGACATGTTCGACCGCAGCTGACCGTTTATTTGGCAGGTTTTAGCAAGGATTACCTAGAAAAAGTATGCATGCAAATTGAATATCCTGAAAGTGGACCGGTTGCGGCGGCACCTGCACTGGCTGCCAGGAGTGAAACCTATGTAACCATTGGCGCTTTCTACGATGCTATTCTTGCAGCCTTCCAAAACTTGAATCCACCCCTGAACTCGAAAAATCAGTTGGATGGAGCTACGCTCAACGGCTATCCACTATATCCTGTGACCACCCTTGCTGATGTCGAAAAAGCGATTAAAGAAATTCAAGAGCAGGGTGAGGGGACTTCAACGTCTCCCGATGCTGTTGATTTCCCAGGAAAAGAAGACGAACAAGAGTTAGCCCACTACTATAAATTTGCTCAAATCTTCTATGGAAAGTCTTTAGAGCAGCAAAGTGATAACTCCTGGAAATATACAGGCGATCCGATTGCGTTTCCCGAAGCCTATCCGATGGCTCCTGTTCCCCCTGGAGGATATGTCAACCCTTCACAGGACGTCAAAGATCGTTTAGATGCCTTCAACAGCAAATTTACCGATATGCTCGAGAAATTAGAGAGTGCTTGGGCTAAAGGTTCTGAGGATGATTTGAGTGCCGGCATTGGTATCATGTTCGAGCTTAAGAAGATAGCGATCGCGCTGATGAATATTCCGCTCCCGGACAATAGCGGTGTTTACGGACCTGACTTTCTACTTGCGTCAAGCTCAGGTACGATCGAAAACTAAGCCGAATCATATTTCGATCGATATTACGACTGTGTCGACCCTTGCTCTAGTCACAAATTAACACCCTAATCTACGTCCGTTTTGGTTAAGCTCGCGCCCGGCATTCTACCGTTGCGTTAAAAGGAGTCAAAACCCGATGCTCTGGTTGAATTGTTCTCGATTTTGCTCTTAAGCTAAACTGACGTAAATCTGCATCAGTGTTCGATAACGCATGAATGGACTGTTTGTTGTCATCGCCATGCAAATTGTAGGGTTTTAAATTGTAGGTTTCGAGCAATAAAGATTGCAAATCGAGCAAGACTTTACCATAGACGGAGCGATCGCTCCGTCTACAATACACGCAGCATGTCGAATACAACCATCTCGACTCTCGGAAAAAAATGGCTCAACGAGAGAATATAGGTTTGAGACCTACAAATGCTAAAAATTAGTAACGGCAGCATCAGGGTTTCAGCTTTTCCCGAACTCACGTTTACTGAAATTTAAGCTAGATTTAAGCGGATAGCTAATTGCTGAATACTTAACAAGAAACCTCCTGCATGAATCGTCAAACTGCATGCCAGATCACCGCGATCGGTAACTTGATTCGGTCAAATAACAGTAGATGGCTAGGTTACAGAACTCCAAACTGGTACAGGCACTCAGGAAGTGCAGGAAGTCTACTCTAGAATTTAGCCATCGGCTCTTCATCGTACAACGATCTAACGACTTCTAGCATACGTCCTCACCAATTTAGCGACGGCTAGAGCGGTTAATAGCTCGGACTTAACGGCAATGTGTTGAAAGATGTATAAAATCTTCACACAAATTTGCGATTTCCTTTGCATTTCCGTGAACAATTCCAATTGACAAAACCCATGTTCGAAAATGTTCGCAACCCCCTATTGACGCTCGGAATTTTGACAGCACTTATCGGGCTTTTAAGTGCTGGCTGCTCGTCATCCGATCCTGAAGCTGGGGTTGTTAGGTCCGTTGCGATCGCCGAGACTATCACTGACGCTCGGACAACCGAAAAAGCAGAGGATACATCCGGGACTGTGACAGTTGCCGAAATTCCCGTTCAATTCCAGGGTCTGTGGGATTCTAGTGTAGAAGGATGCTCCGATGGTCACGGTGAAGGTCGGCTTTCGATCGAGCCGGACTCGATTGCGTTCTATGAGTCAAATGGCCCAGTTACAGAAGTTGCGATCCACGGCGAATCTAAAATTACGGTACATGCCGAACTATTCAGTGAAGGTACCACCTTTGTGAGTGTGAAGACCTTTGAGCTATCCGACGATCGCTCATCCCTCACCGATACCGATACGGGTTTTGTCCGATACCGCTGTCCTGATGGTACTGCTGCCGCTAAATCTGAGCCTGTCAGAGGAGATGTAGCTGTTGTCCGAGCCGCCAAAGCCGGAGAAGATACTTTCGCCGTTGAGGAGAATTCACCGGTGATGAGTGCGACCCAAGCAGGCGAAGATACCTTTGCAGTAAAAAATCGATCTGGGACAACGGTTGCTCGGACGGTGACGCCGTTCGATATCGATATTGAGATTGGAATGCCTTACGCCGAGGCTAGAGAACTGATTCTTCAACAGGGCTGGGTTCCCCAGGAAGGTCCCGAACCCGGTCCGTATGGTGGAGAACGAGTGCTATACGAGGCTGGCTTTACGGAAGTTGAGTCCTGCTCTGGAACTGGGCTAGGTTCGTGCCTCTTTTACTTCTCACACCCAGAACCCATTGGGTCCAACGAAGAGAAGATCCTCCGGGTTCGCACCAACGGCGGCGCATCCAGACCTGAGATTGCAGAGTGGAGTACGGCTTATTACTCTCGCACTCGACCGACAACTGCGGTCAACACTGCGGTAGTCGCCGAAATTCCCGTTCAATTCCAGGGTACGTGGGATTTTAGGGAAGGAGGATGCTCTATGCGCTACGGTGAAGGTCGGCTTTCGCTCGAACCGGATTATGTTCGTTACTACGAGTCATCGGGTCCAGTGACGGAGGTAGTCACCCAGGGAGACTCTAGAATTACGATATATTCTGAACTTTTCGGCGAAGGTGACTACTATACCGGCATAACGACTTTTGAGCTATCTGAGGATGGCTTATCCCTAACCAATGTAACGACCGATAACCCTCTTGTCTGGTCCCGCTGCTCTGATAATTAGAGTGGTAATCGCATTAGACATAGGTGCGCAAAAGAGTTAAAGGGAGAAGAAATTCATGACTTTGATGCCGAAGTCAATGGTTTCGATTACTTAGACACCCGGTGCGAGCATCTTCATCTCCTTCCCCATTCCAGCTTTGCGTGTCAACTTTTGAGGGCGATCGCTCGGTGTACAATACACAAGCATCTCGAATACGGGCATCTTGACTCTCGGCAAAATATGGCTCAACAACTGCGAATTTACGTTCCTCCCCATCCCCTGCTGAAAAACTGGCTGGCACTGGCCCGCGATGCTGCCACCCCTTCAGTACTCTTTCGCACGGCGATGAAGGAACTGGGACGCTGGCTGACCTACGAGGCGATTCGGGAGTGGCTGCCGACGGAAGAGGTGATGGTGCAGACTCCCATCGGTCCGAGTCCGGCAACGATGATAAACCATCAGATTTCGATCGCCGTCGTTCCTATTTTGCGGGCGGGTTTGGCAACCCTCGACGGGATGCTCGAAGTACTGCCCTCGGCGAGTATCTACCATTTGGGGATGGTGCGCGACGAAGAAACCCTCGAAGCCACCTGCTATCTCAACAAACTCCCCGAAAAATTCGAGCCGCAAACCCACATCTTGATTAGCGAACCGATGCTGGCGACGGGGGGAACGATTATGGCAGTGATGAAAGAATTAGTCGATCGCGGTGCCGATCCGAGTTTGGTGCGAATTATCTCCGTTATCGCCGCCCCCCCGGCATTGCAAAAACTGGGTTCGACTTATGAAGGGTTGGCGATTTACGCAGCCGGAATTGACGAACATCTCGACGATCGCGGCTTTATCGTACCGGGATTGGGAGATGCGGGCGATCGCACCTTCGGTACGGAATAGGAAGAGTCAAGAGAGTCACGACTAAAATTGTCATCGTCAAATTCAAATGGAAGCAGAAATTAAAGTTGGCGTTATCGGTACGGGTTTCGGTCAGAAAGTCCATATTCCCGGGTTACAGGCCCACCATCGTACCCAAGCGATCGCCGTCTATCATCGAGATTTAACCAAAGCTCAGGGGATTGCCGAGTCTTCTCAAATTCCCCATAGCTGCGAAACCATCGAGAAACTGGTGAATTTGCCCGAACTCGATGCCGTCACGATCGCCACGCCTCCGTTTTTGCACTATGAAATGGCGAAAACTGTGTTACAAGCTCGCAAACACGTATTGCTCGAAAAACCCACCACCTTAACTGCCACCCAAGCCAAAGAACTGTATCATCTGGCACAGCAAAATGGGGTTATTGCCACCATGGATTTCGAGTACCGCTTCGTTCCCCCTTGGCAGCGATTTGCCGAACTGATGCAAGAAGGATATGTCGGCAAGCCGCGCCTGATTACCATTGATTGGCTGATGTCGAGTCGGGCCAATCCCGATCGCCCCTGGAATTGGTACGCCCAGAAGAAGAAAGGGGGTGGGGCCCTGGGTGCTCTGGGTTCCCATACCTTCGACTACGTTGCTTGGTTGTTTGGTGGGGTGCGTCGGCTATCGGCGAAACTGACCACTTCCATCCTCGAACGTCCCGACCCCACGGAAGGGGGTAAACTCAAACCGGTGGATGCCGACGATACCTGTTTTGCCACTCTAGAATTGACCGATGGTACGCCAGTTCAGGTGAGTATCACTTCCGTAGCGGCCAACGGACGGGGGCATTGGGTGGAAGTCTACGGAGATCGAGGAACCCTCGTTTTAGGCAGCGACAATCAGAAAGATTACGTTCACGGATTTAAGCTGTGGGGTTCCCAGGGAGGAGAACCGATGCAGGAGTTGAGTATTCCCGAGCATCTGGAGTTTCCCCGCACCTACCCCGACGGACGGCTCGCTCCTTTTCTGCGAGTGGTCGATGGATGGGTGCAAGGAATCGATCGCGGTGAAGCAATTTCACCTTCCCTCCGAGATGGTGTCTATTCCCAACTGTTGATGGATTTAACTCACGAATCGAACGAGAAGGGATGTTGGGTTGACGTACCCAAGCTCGATGAATTTCTGGGAATGTAAGAGGGGCGAATGTACGGCAGTCGAGGTGAGTTCCCTGACCCGAGTAATTGTGTCATCTTACCGGGGTTTTCTTCTCTTGCCTCTCCTGACCCCTTCTGCCCCCCTTGCCCTCAATTATGTGGTTATCCAACCGGATTCGATATGAGAGGTGCGGTTACGATCGCTCGGAATTGAGCCGGTTGCGCGTCTTGAACCCGACCCCCAAAGCCAGGATTAAAGACACACCAAATGTCGGTTCGGGTACGGAGCGAACGTCATCTAGCTCTAAGACGGCGACGGATTGAGGTGCGGGGTCTGGAAGTAGGGGAGGATTCGCATTAATTCCATCAATAATCTCATCGAGACTAACATCGCGCGTTACTCCCAATGAAGTTGAACTCGAAGTTCCGTTGGAAAGTTCGACGCTGAAAATCGTTCCCACTCGACCAAAATCAGCTCCCGTATCGATATTAACTTCTGCTGTTTGAGAGCCGATGGTAACGGGAACTGGGATTTCGTTGAGACCGACATTATCGGTATCCACGCCAAAGGTTAACGATTGACCCGCACTAAACCCATCGCTCAGTAAAGTTCCTCGAAGCTGTTTTCCATCATTCGAAATCTCGAAATTAATATCCGCTGGAGAAATACTGCTGTTTCCACCTAATGTTGGCGTTCCGCCACCTAAAGATTCACCGAAGAGGGTGACACCGTTCGGGTCGAAAAAGCCATCCACATCGGGGGAGAGATCGAAGGTAAATGAGGTGATTTGAAGATCCGGCAGACCCTCATTGAAGGTGACCTGAAAAAACGAGTTAAAACTCAGAGCCGCATCTCCACCCGTATCGAAACCCGTGGTACTTGCTGTAATTGTTGCCGCTCGACTCGCCTGTCCCAATGCTAAAATCGCCAGCATTGAGCTAGCGATCGCCACACGCACTTTTTGGAGTGCAATCATGAAAAGAATCTCCACGTTCAGTAATATTATCTAGATATGTTTTGCACCCAGAATTGCATCAATTCCGGATGCATGATGATGTCATCAGTCTAAATGTCCGGAGTTGAAAAGCCTTTCGCTCGCTCGTTCTGCTACTGGAAATCATGCAGTTGGATGAATGAGTAAAAGCAATCGGCTCAGTAAACTGACTGGACTTGAGTCACACCACTTATGCTGTAATTCCTGTGAATTCGAGTCTCTAGCTCTTGCTCATCCCAACTTTCCGCCTTTCTTTCTTCTATTTTTAAGTTTTTTTAACGTCCCGATGAAATGGAAGATAGCATATTTCTGCCTATTCGCGTCTAGGGATCTGAGCCAACTTTACTAATACTTCATATCGGCAAATTTTCAGAAAATAAAAAAATAATAAACAATGCCGTAATTTATTAACATTTGAAGTATTTAACAGTAATTTACTATACAAAATACATGTAAAGTTTTCAAGTTTTCGTCTGAGCTAACATCGATTGCTCTGATTGATGAATCTCAGAACGGTCGGTAATATTCTTGATTTTGTAAGTTTATTTTTTAAAGTATAAGAATAAATACGGATAAGAGTGGCAATCTTAGATGAGAATATTGTGAATTGCCTGAAAAAAATTCCGAAAATTCCGAAGGTTGATTTCTTCAAGAGAGACGCTTATCCGTAAAATCATGTACGAGTCCCAATTTTAGATTTCAGATTGAGGTTTTCTATGCAACCCTCAAACCCTGACTCCTCCTGTAATTTCGTCTAATGCTGCTCCATACCCTATACCCCGCTTCCTATACCCCACACCCCAGGGTTTTATCCCAAACTGACGTGAACCTATGGCTGATGAGTGATTTTTGAGTGCCATTGAGCGATCGACTCCTTGAGTCGATCGAGGATTTGATAAATTTGCGTGAGTTGTTGTTGCGGGTCTTCGAGTTGGTCTTCTCGTGCCTGATGCTCGAGTTTCAGGGCAATGGCTTGCATCGAAGTAATACCCAAATTTGCGCTCGCACCTTTAATCGTGTGAGCGTAGCGGGCAATTCCCGAACGATCGCCATCTTGGAAAGCTTGTTGGAGTCCTTGCAATTTTTCAGTTACATCTTCGATAAATATTTCCAACAGTTCTTGTTGAAATTCCACATCCCCATCAGACACTTCATTGAGTCGATCGAAGTCAATGAGATTTGGAGGATGAGCGGGTTCTCGAGGTTTTGGAACCGAAGAGGTTGACTGTAACTGTCCCGCCCAATCTTCAATTTTGGCTCTGAGGGTTTCCAAATTGACGGGTTTTGTTAAATAGTCATCCATACCCGCCGCCAAGCACTTTTCTCGATCGCCTTTCATGGCATGAGCTGTCAGCGCAATCACCACCGTATGGCGGGTTGGCCCTTCGTAACGGCGCAGTTCTCGAGTCGCGTCGTAGCCATCGAGAACGGGCATTTGACAATCCATCAGAACCAAATCGCGATCGTCGAGTTTCAATTGCTCGATCGCTTCTCGTCCGTTGGTGGCACACTCGGGATAGTAGCCCAACAATTGCAGTTGTCGCAACAGCACTTTTCGATTGACGGGGTTGTCTTCTACCACCAAAATATTGAGGGGGGTTTTCGCCTCTGGATGTATTCGAGTCAACCCCTCCCCAGAGAACTTGACTTGGGGAATTTGAGTGAGTGATATTTGAGTGCTCGATAAGAGTGTGGTATCCCTGGATGAGGATAATTCGGGCTTTGATAGATTTCCCGCGATCGCTTCCCTCGCCGCTTCCTTCGCCTCAGGCTGAAGAAATGTGGCGGTGAACCAGAAAGTCGAACCCCGATTCTCTTCACTTTCGACCCCAATTTCTCCCCCCATCAGGGTGACGAGTTTTTGGCAAATCGCCAAACCTAAACCCGTTCCCCCATACTCGCGAGATGTGGAGGCATCAACTTGAGAAAAAACTTGAAATAATTTGGGTAAATCGGACTTGCGGATGCCAATCCCCGTATCTCGGACTTGAAATTTTAGGTTGATTTTCTTCAGGCTAGTGCGATCCATCGCAGTCATACTAGATTCGCAATCCCGATGATACGAAACCCAAATTTCCACTTTTCCCTTGAGTGTAAACTTAATTGCATTTCCAATCAGATTCATTAAAATCTGACGTAACCGACTGACATCTCCCACTAATCTTCTCGGGACGAGTTTGTCGATGTGGAATTCTAAGTTGATATTTTTTTGAGCGGCGCGATGATCGAGCAAGCTAACGACGCGCTCTAAGCAAGTGTCTAACTCAAACTCTAGCCGTTCTAAGTGCATTTCGCCCGCTTCGATTTTCGATAGATCGAGAATATCGTTGATAATCGTTAGCAAGCTATCTGCACTCAATTGCAGGGTTTTGACAGATTCTCGTTGTTCCTTGGATAAGTTCGTGTTTAAGAGAAGTTCTGAAATTCCTAAAATTCCATTCATCGGAGTCCGAATTTCATGGCTCATATTTGCGAGAAATTGTGATTTGAGTCTTGAGCTTTCTAAGGCCGATTCTCGTGCTTGTGCTAACTGACTCATCATAAAATAGGATATTCCACATAAAACGAGAATACTTAAAATATAAGTGTAGAAACGATATCGATTGCTGATATTAATAGCACGAGCGTAATGAAAATCGTAGAGTAAGGAGAGTTCGTCGCTCAGTTCCAAGGTGGGCATTCTCAGAATTTCTTGCACGATCGTATCTACATTTTCTTGCGTTTCTAAAATTACCTCGGCGTGCTTAATAATATCGTCAAGCTTATTGTCCAGCTCTGAGCTTAATTCAAATGCTTTATAATCATGTATAAATTGAATTGTTTTTAAAATATCATCTTTTTGTTGTGCTTTATTGCTAAATTGATATAAGGCGATATTATCCATCAGTAAGCTAATTTGATTTGCTAAGTCTCGATCCACTGTTTGCCGGTCGATGAAATCGAGAGTTTCAGCAGTCAGAAGAGGAAAATAGGTTAAAGAATTTTGCAAAATTGCATTCGAGGATTTAAATCTATTGGTTAATTCATCGAGATCTTCAATTTTTTCACCTTGTAATTCTAAATTCTCTCGTAGCTTTCTCTCACCTTCTCGATCGATAAAAGATGGAACATTGAGAAGTTGTTTCTGTAATCGGTAGAGATCGGATATTTCCAGAACGATCGAGTCGTAAGATTGAATGATTTTATATTTGGATTGAAGAATATCTTGATTGAGTATGGCATATCGCTGTTTTATTTTTAACAACGATCGAGTAAACTGGTTATGTTGTTCTAAGTCGAATCTTTTTGCTCGACTGACAAAAAATAAAAATAAGAATAAAATCCCAAATGCAGTAACAAACTGAATCCAATACTTTTTCTTCATGATTCACACGTTTTCACACCCATTATCAATTAAAAACCAATAGATTTTACGATTCAAAATAGAATGAATTGCATAATTTAAATGGCTTGAATTAGAGTTTCTAATCTAGAATGCGTTCTACCGGGCAATTGACCCGATAAAATAATCGCAGATGCAAAATCCCAAGTAAATTTATGTCGCGACGATTCCAATACTCACGCTTTGCCCTTAGTCTCTTCACCGCTGTTGTGTTTTTCGTCCTACCTGGTTTTCCAGTCTTTGCCGGAACGATGTTCCCGACGTCATCACCGACGATTGCGAGTCTCTTCCATTTTGCCGGTTCGCCACCGAAGAATCTGGGTGTCAATGGGGGAAAACTTTCTCCCTGTCCCAGTTCGCCCAACTGCGTATCGAGTCAAAGTACTGACCCCGAGCACTATATCAATCCCTTTACCTCTGATTCACATCTTAAGGAAACCTTTGCCGAACTTAAAGAGACGATCGACTCTTTGAAAGAGGCTCAAATCGTCAAGGCAGACGAGGGTTATATTTATGCTGAGTTTACCAGCAAGCTCATGGGTTTTGTGGATGATGTGGAATTTTATTTAGATGAGACAATGGGAACCATCGAGGTCCGATCGGCTTCTCGTTTGGGAGAATCGGATCTGGGCGTGAATCGAAAGCGAATTGAAGCCATTCGAGAGCAATTAAAGTAAGTATTTAGTACGAGCGCAATACGGCTTTACGGAGTCGCTTCGCGATCGGGTGTCGACTTGCGAACAGTCAATCCATATTGTTCGCAAGCCAACTCGATCCGAAAAGGTTCTTTGTGCTGTTTTGTGAAGCGGCTCATTGCCGAGCACAAGTCTCTCAATACCAAACTTCCTAAAAATATTTTCAAAACGTAAAAATAACTACAAAAAGATTTTAATTATTATGCGTTTCATGCCATACTGAGGATGATAAATGCGAGCGCACTCAGCAATAAGCATATAGGAGCCAAAAACGTGAAAAAGGTAGAGGCGATTATCCGACCATCCAAGCTCGAGGACGTGAAAAGCGCTCTCGTCAATGCTGGGATTGTTGGCATGACCGTTTCTCAAGTCCGAGGCTTCGGACGACAGAAAGGAAAAACGGAACGCTATCGCGGTGTGGAATATACCGTGGACTTTCTGGCGAAAGTCAAAATTGTAGTCGTTATTGAAGACGAGCACCTCGATCTGGCGATCGACACCATCATGAAATCCGCTCAAACCGGGCAAATCGGTGATGGGAAAATTTTTGTCAGTTCCATCGAACAGATCGTGCGAGTGCGGACGGGAGAGAAAGATTTAGAGGCGGTTTGAGCATCAGGGAGACAAGGAGACAAGGGGAGAAAATAAGCCGATCGCTTCATTATCCCCTTACTTGCTGGGCTTCTTTTGTTTTCTATCGCTTTTGAACCCCCTTTGCCCTTTAACCGATGACCCTAAACCCCCGAGGAAGATCGATTCCCGACGAACCTCGATCGTTAAACCCCCATGGCAATTCCCAACTCGATTTGTTGGATCACCCACTGCCATACTGCGTAACCGCTGGTGTTGAGATGCAATCCATCGGTGCTTAAATGGGTGCGCAAATCGCCCTGAGCATCCGTAAAGTAAACGTGTAAATTCACAAAGGTTGCATCCTCCTGATGAGCGATAATCGCCAATTGTCGGTTGATTTCGCGGATGCGGGCATTGGGCAGCGTCTCTCGACGAGTGGGTAGTATCGACTGGACGATCGTCTCGGCTTGGGGGTGAGTTTGACGTAAGTGACGGACGATGTCACGGTAGTTGTCGATAATTTCCTCATCGCTGACGCCAATTTTGATATCGTTAATCCCTGCCATCAGATAAATTCGATTGGGGTTGGTGGCATCCAAAGCCGAGAGACGATCGAGAATTCCACCGGTGGTATCTCCAGAAATCCCTTGATTGAGCCACAACCCATCGCCGGGAAGCTCCGATGCCGGCATCCACAGGCTGAGGGAGTCGCCGATCGCGATCGATAAGGGATTATCTCCCTGACCCGCAGCCAGGGCTGCTGCTTCTGTCGCCAGCAACTCCTGCCACTGCTCGTGGGTGGGGGGTTCAGTCGCATCGCTCCAGACAGCCCGGAAACTATGACTCGGCAGGCGCGTGTAGAGAAAACCCGCATTGACTGCCGCCATTCGTTGGTAGTAGAGTTGTGCTCCCGACTGCGGGCCCGAACGTCTCAATTCCGATTCGAGGTGTTCGGAGACAGCAGCGGTTCGCTCGTGTGGCGATACGATCTCAGTGGTGGTCTGGATGTTCGATGTCGAGGGCGAAATTCGATCGGGTGCGACTACATCGGCGGGAATTGAAGATGTTGCTAGGGTAGCGGCGAGACTGGATGCCAATAGAGAAAGTGAGTGCATGAAAATCTGTTGCAGGTGGCGCGACAAAGCCCTGCTTATTTTCTGCACCCTCGATCGGAATGCGTCAGGAAACTTTTTTTCTCAACTTTTTGCTGAATAATGCCACGTGTAACTTTGTGCGAAGTCACCACGTGACTTGGAATATAAATTACCCCTTACCCCTTTACCTTTTCCCCCACTTTGTAAGGTTTTGGATAATTTATAGCGATTTTCATCAAAGTAGACACCCCGAGAGGGGTGAGTAGGCAGTTTTTGGTGTGGAGGTTGTACTTTTAGCGATCGAACTGCCCACCCTACCTATTGATTCTGGGAGTCTAGAACGCGCGAAAACCGCTGTAAGTTGCACGTGACATTAATGGGGTAGGATGTCTCCTCAATTAGAAATGATTTTCACCCGTCCGCGAGAGATCGCCCGCAACAGCCGATTGATGGCTCTGCGTTCGTCTTCATCCAGGGTTTCATCCATGGCAGCTGCCATGAGTCCGTAACGATCGCACAAGGTTAAACACCCCGTTTCGGCCGCCGAGGCGAAAATTTCCGAAATCGCGCCGGGGAGAAGTTGAATCTGACAAGACATGACTTTGAGAAAATTACGATCTTAACTCTTCTAATATCTCTTCAATCCTTGACCGCTAGGGCGATCGAACTCTAGTCAAATCGTGAATGCGATCGAAATGTACAGCGATCGTTTGCAGCTTCTGATGCGATCGTCATCAATACAATGAAGCGATCGCGATCGCAATCGACCTCAAAATACCCATGGGTGAACGGTTTCGCTTGTGTGCCGCTTGTCAAGGGGAATCTGGAGGTGTTCTATTCAAAACTCAAACTCTGATTCGCCAGAATGGATAATGGCGCTTCTGTGTTCCCCACACTCTACCCTAACCAGAGACTTCCGCTCCAAAACTGATGTTAAGTTAACTGCGTTTCAACGCTTCCCAAGCCTCCCGGGTCAGTTGCTGCATGGTTGCCAAATTGCATTCGGGAACGGAACTCTCCATCCCCAACCACAGCAAATACTCGATATTACCGGCCGGACCGGTGATGGGAGACCAAGTGGTTCCTCGATGCTGCCATCCCAGACTGCGGGCACTTTCGAGGACTTGAAAGATCGCCCCGGCTTGGTCATCTCGATCGCGCACTACGCCCTTTTTCCCCACCCGATCGCGCCCCACCTCAAATTGCGGCTTCACCAGTAACAGCACCTCCCGAGGCGGTACGAGCAGTTGCCACATCGCCGGTAACACTTTCCTCAGAGAGATAAACGAAACATCCACCACCCCCAAATCCGGTCGCGGATCGTCGGTTTGATACAACTCATCTGGGGTCAGATGGCGCAGATTCGTCCGTTCGCGCAACCGGACGCGAGGATCGTTTCTGAGAGTCCACGCCACTTGTCCGTAGCCCACATCAATGCCGTAAACGAGTTTTGCGCCCTCCTGCAATAAGCAGTCGGTAAATCCCCCGGTGGAAATTCCCCCATCGAGACAAATCCGATCTTGGGGGGAAGTCTCAAAGGTCTTGAGGGCTTTGATGAGTTTCTCTCCCCCTCGGGACACGTAGGGAGAACGGGCTTTGACGACTATCTCGGCCGCGCGATCGATTTGGGTTCCCGGTTTATCGATCACCTCCTGGTTCACTCGCACTTCACCCGCCCGAATCCAACGCTGGGCGAGGGGTCGAGAAGAACATAGCCCCAGTTCTACTAATAATCGATCGAGTCGCTGTTTTGCCATGAGAGCGATTTTTCTTGTTACCCTGAAGAATATAGCGCTAGACGCGCTCGGGAAAAGGGGTTAAAAATATTCAAAGACTGATTTCGTAAGGGTTTGGATAAACGATCGCTCCCGTCGGGTCGTTTGTAGCTCTGTCGTTTGTCAATATCGGGTCAAAACATCCAAGAGCGAGTTTTCTCGAGGACCCCCATAATTTTCCTGTCGCGATGGGGGTGGACGCAACCAGATAGACGAGCGCATCTCGTGTCTGGCCTTCCCAGTTTCTTCCTTACTCCTGTTACCATCGTAGTTTTTCATCCTTCGACCGCAATCGACACTGAGCATCCCATACTCCGCATCAATTTATTTCCTCACACCGAGAACTGAATAGGAGTACCCGCAACGCATTGCCAGAGCATAAGAGCATATTGTCAGAGCGCATTTTCCCAGAACATTTTCAGAACGCATTTTCAGGAGCAATTGCCTTGTCCGAAATCTCCCCCATATCCAGACTTACGTTTAGCTACAAAGTCGGCGGACACCTTCCCCTCGATGCGCCGAGTTACGTAGTGCGGCAGGCGGACAGTCAGCTCTACGATGCCCTCAAAACCGGAGAATTTTGCTACGTTCTCAACTCCCGACAGATGGGCAAAACAAGTCTGCGGGTGCGTACCATGCACCGATTGCAAGCTGAGGGGTTTGCCTGTGCGGCGATCGACTTAACGAAAATCGGCAGTTGGGATATTACCCCCGATCGCTGGTATGCCGGCATCATGCGCCGGCTGGTGACGAGTTTTTGTCTTCCCATCGAGCTGAAAGATTGGCTGGGCGATCGAGAATATCTTTCCCCGGTGCAGCGGTTGAGCGAATTAATCGAACAGGTTTTACTCGAAACAGTTCGGGAAAAAATTGTCATTTTTATCGATGAAATTGATAGCGTTCTCAGTCTGAATTTCCGCACCGATGACTTTTTTGCATTTCTTCGATCGTGCTATGGCGATCGCCGATTGACATTTGTTTTGCTGGGTGTCACGACCCCCTCGGATTTAATTCAAGATAAAAATTGTACCCCCTTCAATCTCGGTTTAGCCATTGAATTGCATGGGTTTCAATACGAGGAAGCGCAGTCGCTCGTTTTGGGGTTAGCCGGTCGAGTTCCCGATCCCGAAGAAGCCATTACTACGGTTTTAGATTGGACGGGAGGTCAGCCTTTTTTAACTCAAAAAATTTGCCATCTCATCGTTCGAGAAGCCGAATCGAGTCCGACGTTTCAATACCGAGATTCTAGTTTTCAGGTTCGAGATTGGGTCGAAAACTTAATTCATACGCAGATCGTTCGCAATTGGGAAGCGCGGGACGAACCGCCCCATTTAAGAACCGTGCGCGATCGCCTTCTTCACAGCGGCGAGAATCCCCATGCGATGCTCAAACTGTATCGAAAGATTCTCCAACAGGGTGAAATTTTAGCTGACGATCGCCCCGAACAAATTAATCTACGGTTGTCGGGATTGGTCATTAAAATTGCGGGTAAATTAAAAGTTTTTAATCGCCTCTACGCTTCGATTTTCGATCGACGCTGGTTAACGAAAGCCTTAGCAGATATCGAACCGGATTTTATTCAAACGGTTGCCAGTCAAGAACAAAAGTTACTATCGATGCTCAGCATCATGGACGGCAAAAGTTTTGATGAAGTTCTCTACGAGATTCTCGGTGCTGTGATTTTAAAAATGGCCGAGGAATTAAGGGTCGATCGGGCAACCGTGTTTTTGATTGATGAAGAGAAGAACGAAATTTGGTCGATTATTGCCAGAAATCAGAGTGAAAGTCACGAAAACGTAAAAATTTCTGGAGATAAGGCAATTGTCGGGCTAGTGGCAACCTTAAAAGAAATGGTGAATATTCCCTTTTATTTTGCTGACGAACCCCACGTCGAGCGCTCGAATCGACAGGAGCGAGAGTACCCTAATTATACATTACTCGCCCTTCCTTTGCTCAACGAAAAAGGAAATTTAGTAGCAGTCGTTCAGTTACTCAACAAACTCAAACTCGATAATCATCCCGAGGCTCCCCTCATCGAACGAATCGATCGTAACGGGTTTAACGAAACCGATCGCCAGCAATTTGAAACCTATGCGCCCGCCCTAAACCGAATTTTAGAACGCTGTCAATCGAGTTACAAACTCACCCAAAGATTGCAGGCATCTGAAGCTCTCACCGAAGCGACGAGATCGATTTCTCAAAGTAGCCTTGACTCGGAGGAAATTATCGATCGGGTGATGGACGCGGCGAAAAAATTAATGAATGCCGATCGTTCGACGTTGTGGTTGCTCGATGGGGAAAATCATCGATTGTGGACGAAAATTCAGACGGAAGAAGGGGGCATTCTCGAGTTGCGCGTCGATGTTGGTGAAGGCTTTGCGGGTACTGTAGCTCAAACCGGGGAACCGATTAATATTCCCTTCGATTTGTACGACCATCCTAACTCGGAAACCTCCCGCAAAACCGATGCCAAAACGGGATATCGCACCTGTAGTTTGCTGTGTATGCCAGTGTGGAGTCCCGACGGAGATTTGCTGGGGGTGACGCAACTGATCAATAAACGAAAGCTGGGGGAATTTCCCGATTACGATCCGGCGGATTGGCCTGCGGCCCCAGATTGTTTCCAGGTCAGTTTCGATACTCAAAGTCAGAAATACATGCAAATTTTCAACTCCCAAGTGGGGGTGGCCCTCCGAAACGCTCAAAAATATGCCATTGCCAAACGCAAAGCCGAACTCCACCCCCAAAATGTGGTCAGCCAAACTCTGGCAATGCTCAACCAGGTGATGGACGGACAGGGGTTTGATGACGTACTCGATGTGACGTTGCGATCGATTACGTTGAAAATGGGGAAATCCCTGAATGCCGATCGCACCAGCATTTTTTTACTCGATGAAGAAAAAAACGAGTTTTGGTCGATTTTAGCGGAGGCTGAGAACGGACAATCCCTCGAAATTCGCTTGCCTGCCGATCGAGGCATCGTTGGGGAGGTAGCGGCAACGCGGCGAAAAATCAATATTCCCTTCGATTTATACGATCGTCCCGGATCGGAAGCAGCCAAAGCCCAGGATAAAAAAACCGGATATCGCACCTATTCGATGCTGGCGTTGCCTCTATTGGGCGATCGTGGCGATACGATTGCCGTCATCCAATTAATTAATAAGTTAAAACCCGGTAGTAACAGTATTTTACCCCTCTCCGGACGAATCGATCGCCAGGGATTTACGGAAGAAGACGAACGGCAATTTACCCAGAACGCACCGCTGATTCAAATGATTCTCGAAAGCTTCCGGTCGTATCACAAAACGGCACGGGGTCAGCGGGTGGCGGCGGCGTTGATGGCGGCAACCCGATCGGTCAGTCAAGAAAACTTAGATCTCGAAGAAGTGCTACAACGGGTGATGTCCGCTGCGAAGAAACTGATGAATGCCGATCGATCTACTTTATGGTTGCTCGATCGCGATACGGAAGAACTGTGGACGAAAGTCTCCTTTGACGACGGCTGTCGTCGGAAAATTCGGGTCAAAATCGGCGAAGGCTATGCCGGAAAAGTGGCGCAAACCAGCCAGCCGCTCAATATTCCCTTCGATTTGTACGATCGTCCCGATTCAGAAATGGCCCGTAAAACCGATGCTAAAACCGGATATCGCACCTGTAGCTTGCTGTGTATGCCGGTGTGGAGTCCCGATGGGGATTTGCTGGGGGTGACTCAGTTGGTGAATAAAATTCAGTCTGGAAGTGCCATTGATTCCATGGAATCCGGGGAGGTGCGATCGCCTTCCCGGACTCCGGAAACGGTTCCTGACTGCTGGCAAACCAGTTTTGACGAGAGCGATCGCAAGTACATGCAGATTTTCAACAATCAAGCTGGGGTGATTCTCCAAAATGCCGAACTGCTCGCAGCGGTTAAGCGACAAGAGGAAAGTTTGCGCGATCCCCTTTGAAGATTTTAGATTTTAGATTTGGGACATGGGTGACAAGTTTTACGGGTTGGCGAATGGAGAATTGGGAACGAAAGATTGGGGGAATGAGCACAGAAAAACAATCTCATCATTGTCCATTGGTGAAAATTTAATACCAACCCAAGAGGTTTCCAATGGTGTGAAGAACAGATAGATAGAAGTTGCCTTCTCGTTCTCGAAACAGGGCAAACGGTTGGTCTGGTGTGCCAAAGAACGGACGTAACACCCATCCCATTTGACTACCGACAAATCCATACAAACCCAACCACAACGGAAGAATTTTCGTTTGCAATCCCGACCCCACAATATCTTCGCGCGTCAAAAATCGGATCCCTTTATAGAGAATGTGAACTCCGACTAAACTGGCGATCGCAAAAATGACGACATTGAGCAAGACGAAGAAAAGGTAGTCGTTGACGGTAATTAGGAAAAATAAGGTAACCGGTGCAAAACCAACCATCAACACGCTAATGACCGAAACAGCACTCAGAGCTATCAGTAAATATTGACTGAATGCCATTCTCGAACCGGCAATGACGTGAAAAAAGAATAGAGTTGGCAAACAAATGAGTAACGTTACCAAATATAAAGACGGTAACTTCATACCAGAAGCAAGAGCTTGCAATCCACTTTGAGAGGCGCCAATAATCAAACCGTAGAGGCAAAAGCCAAGGGAACTGGCAATTAGAAGAGCTAAAATTTTTTGTTCGATATTCACCCGATCTCGAATCTCTTCTAAAAATCGATCGCGATCTTTGAGAAGTTCGAGTAAAACTGAGAATTTTTCCATGTCAAGTCATGCTCCAAAATTGGAGGGATCGATGTACGATTGTGCTGCGTTTGGAGTTGAATTAAAGCGACTAAAGTTGTCTGGTTGGACCTTCTATCAGCGGTCGTTCCGGTGCTGTGACAACTCGCTCGGGCATTGCTAGCACACAAAAATTACACAAATACGACAAACCTAATTCAAGTTGAGGTTTACTCAATTTAAAACAGAAAAAAATCAATCAAGCTTGGACGTTATTTATGTCATAAAGCAAAAATAATTCTTGCTTTATATAGCGGTTATCAAATCCGTGAGGGCTGATTGTAAATCTTCAGACCCCCTTATGAAGGAAGGGGAATTTAGGGGGATTTTCCATACCTCATACATTCGAGAAACGCTATATGAGTTGATTGAATGAGTCTTAAAAATTGACAATTTTCACGAAAAAACACAAATAATTTTCAAATCGAACAATAACAATTTTTATATTGCTGATTTGCTTAAAGATACCCTCAGAAGCACCGATCGAATTTCCGGACAATTGCCGAATAAATATCGAATCAACGATGGGGAGTCAATCGAAGCCCGAGGTATTTTCCGAAGGATGACTGGCGTGGGGTAAACTGGGCAAATCGCTTCGCCCTCCCAAGGCACGGATGCGATTGAGTTGTGAAAGAGCCCACTGGGCAGTATCGCTTACCTCGCGATCGGAATCATCGATGGCATGGTTCAATAATTGACTCATTTGAGCCACCACATCGTAGATCCGCGTCAAATCGCGAATCGCATTTTTGCGCACATCGGGACTATCATCTTGGAGAGAAACCGCTAAAGCTCGATTCATGGGTTTGAGGGTGCGGGTGCCAATCTCTGAGAGTACGGCTAAAATTAGACTGCGCTGACTGGAGTCCGAATCGAGCATCAAATCCACCAATGGCTGAATGGCTCGCGAATCTCCCCGCTGTCCCAATTCCCAGATGGCTTTGCGCCGCTTAGCCGGATCGGGATTTTGCAAGTCTTGAATCAGGGCATCGACGATATTAATTTTGGCAAGGGGGGTGGTTTCCTCGAGCTTCAGCAGACTCTCCACCGGTTCGTGAGGAACACAGCCATTATTCATGCCATTGCGATGGGTGGGTAGCTCTTCGGAAGGGAGATCGACTTCGACCACTGTGTCTTGACGATCGCTTGTGGGGGATATCTGGGAAAGTTGGGAGTGGCGGGCTGTAGGATGGGCGATCGCAGCGAGTTTTCGATCGGTTGCCGCCTCGGGGAACTCATCGGGGGATTCGTCGGTCATCGCTCCCGGACGAGAAATTTTGAGAAATAAATAGAGAAAACCTGTCGCCAGAACCACCACACCGGCGACCCCTGCCAGCCACCACATCAATTTCGATCGCTCGGAAGCTGTCAGGGGATTTGAGGCGTTGGAGGACTCGTCGGCGTCAGAGGACTCGCTGGGATTGACTTGGGCCAACGTCAGCAGCGCGATAGTATTCGATCGGGTCGATGAATTGAGAGAAAATCGTTCCATGGGAATCGGATGCTGTAACTCGGCGGCACATACCGGTGCCGTGCCGAAAGCTAAGCAAGTCATGGAAATTAGAATCTGGCTATAGCGCCTCATAGGTTAACTAACTCAGCACGGTGTGGTGCAATGCGATCGAGATTTGAGCGCTCTTAACTGTCGCACTCGGATCGATCTTAACTCTTGCCACAATGGGTCGAGCCAAGGCGATCGACTCCTAGAACCGAGAGATCGACGATCGCGCCACGTGCAACTTAATTATCCAAAACCTGACAAAGCGGGGTCACTGGATTTGGGCCAAGGGGAAAGGGGGATATGGTCTGTTCGCTCACCACATGGCTTGGCTCAAAGTTGCACATCGCATGGATGATTCAGCTCTAGACGCAATTTGCGATCGCTTTGTTGCCAGAGATGACTCAGTCAGTCAAACCCAACAACCCTCTCCTGCGGGCGATCGAGCGTGCACCCTTGGGCTCGAAAATTTTGCTAATTTTTCCAGTCTTCCGACCATCTGCGTGCGAACCCACACCCTATTTTCCGCAACTGAATTGCAGAATCGAGCCGATGGTTTGACCGTTTGGAAAAGCGAGGCGATCGCGCATTTTGATGGCTACCGATCTCCACCATACCATTATCACCTGATTGGGTTCCTGACAGATGGCGATCGATCGCCCCCTCACTGGAGAGATCGGGGAGCTTCGGGAGCTTTGGAGGCAGAGGAGGAGGCAATGGACAATAGACAATTGGGTTAGTTGCGACGCTCTTCCCCCTCACCGCGTCCCCGCGTCCCCGCGTCATTCTAACCCCCCACAACCCATCTCTCAGTCATCCATTTGCCAGGGGGAGATGATATTACTTTCGTCTAAGATCCGTTTGGGACGCAGCACCATAATCACTTGACCGAGAATAGTCGTATTGGGGGTTTCTTCAAACCACGCCACTTCCACCTCATCCCCCGATTCAACGAGGAAATAGCTATTGATATCCCAGGTTTGAATGTTTCGATCGATAACGACGATGACTTCTTCTAATTGATGAATGGGAAAATTTGGTAGGCGATCGCTCCGGCTGGAGATTGCCACCGGATCTTGTGCCCGCAAGATCGCTTGCCAACCGGGAAGGGGAACCCACGAACCACTGCCGGTAACGATCCGAAAGGGTTCTGCTTCCTCGACGGTGGGTACGGCTTCGATGCGATCTCGACTCAAGGGCATCGAACCAGCAACGGGGATGATGCGCGGCAGCTGTTCTTCCGCGTCGATGCGATACGTGGGTAAAACCGGTGCTTTGCGGGTGGGTTCGACGGTAAAATCGCTCAGCAAGCGCTCGATTTGTTCCCGTGCCATTTGGGTATGAGCGAACTTCAGACCCTGAGCGATTAGGCGAGAACGCTCTTGGAGGTCTTTTTTTTGCCGCGCTTGTTTCCAGGAAACGTAGGCGACGATATCGCCGGGGCAGTTGGAAAACCCTTCCGGAGGCATCGAGAGGCGGGCGAAATCTTTCATGGCCCGGGCGAGTAAATGCGCGCCATCCACATCGATATTTTTTTCGGCAGCGAGTTCGGCTGCTGCCGCGCGTTGCTGTTGGTTGAGGATGCGAAACTCGTATAAGACGTCGGATTTGGGTCCGGCACAGAATGCGAGTACTGTCGGGGAGACCTCTGCTCTGGCAATATTTTCGTACACTTGAGCCGCGACGATGATTTGATTTTGCACCACCCCCTCAAATCCCGTTTCTTCAAAAATGACTTTGGGATCGTAGCCTGCTTTTTGCAAGGCATGACAGGCTTTTCCCCAGTCGATCCAATTTCCTTGCTTCTGTCGGAGCTGTTGGAGCAATTCGGCGGCGGCCGCATCAGAAAGATTTTGGCTGGGAGAGCGGGTATCTTGAGGCTGTTCTTCAGTCATAGCAGCATTGGACTCTAGACCCCTAGTCTACAGCGATTTTAATTTTAGTCTACAGCGATTTTTCGGGCGGGCGATCGAGGAACAATACTAAATATGAGGCTTGACAAACGACAAGTTTTCTTAACCGTTCACCAATGCCCGCCCACCCTAAAACTCTGCACCCCGCCACAAGCAGTACACAAGCTTAACTGTTCGCCAATAGCTATTGGCTGTTGGGTAAAGGTTACTTTATATTAAAGGAAAACTAATTTTACATCCGTTTTCTTAACTTTAGTCCTTTGAATCATCAGTTTACCGAACCCGATCTCGATGTCCGCATTCAGAGAGTCGCCTTGCAAGCCTTGGGGATTCTACTGGCGGTTCTGGTGGCGATCTTGGGGATCGCCCATTGGAGAATGTCTGACGACCCTTATATTCAGCGGGTACTTTCTCTAGAAGGCGATCCGATTCAAGGTCATGCGATCTTCTTGATGAACTGTGCTGGATGTCACGGCAGCCAAGCAGACGGTCATGTCGGACCGAGCCTGCGGGGAATCTCCGAGCGCAAGTCTCAATCGAGTCTGATCGAACAGGTGACGAGCGGCAAAACCCCTCCCATGCCTCAGTTTCATCCCAGTGCCGAGACGATGGCAGATCTGCTCGATTATCTCGAAACTCTCTGAAATCTCAAAACCCTCACAACTCATCCGTCATCTTGAATGAGAAATGTATAACGATTAGTAACAGTTTGCGATCGTTTTAAGAATTTGATGTCATCCCTGTTAATATTATTTCAAAATTTTCACAACAGAGGATAACTAAATGCCCTATACCACTGAAGATGGCGGTCGCTTGAACAACTTTGCCGTAGAACCGAAAATGTATCGAGCCGAGCCAGCGACGCCAACTCAGAAGCGAAATACAACCATCCTACTTGTTGGCGGACTGGTTTTGGCCGTTGCTTTCGTCGGCGTAGCGGTGTTAGTTTCAAGCGTTGGATAAATGCCAACCCGAGAATCTCTCGACGAGATATCGACATTCAATTTTTGAGATTCAATTTTTAATGCCGGTGGTGGCAATTCCGCGCACGAACTGACGCTGTCCGAGTAAAAATAGGACGACAATCGGAATCGTGGAAATGGCGACCGCCGCCATTAACAGGGGCCAATCGTTGGTAAACTGCTCTTGAAAACCCGCTAAAGCAAGTTGTACCGTTGTTAGCTCCGGGCGGGTGGTAAAAACAAGAGGCTTAAATAAATCGTTCCATTCTCCCACGAATGCAAACAGAAATAGGGTTGCTAGTGCCGGACGAGATAAAGGAAGAATGACCTGCCATAAAATTTGCGTTCGAGTGGCACCATCGAGGGTTGCAGCTTCTTCTAGTTCGGTAGGAATGGTGAGGAAATATTGCCGCAATAAGAAAATACCAAACCCGTTCACTGCTGTGGGTAGAATTAGCGCGCCGTAAGTGTTGAGTAAATGTCCCCATTTGAGTACTAAAAAGATGGGGATAACCAACAGCTGAAAGGGAACGATTAAAGTCGCCAGAACGATAGATAAAATAGCTTGGCGACCCCGAAATTTTAATCGAGCTAAAGCATATCCCGCGAGAGCCGAAGTCACGATCTGACAGCCCGTGACCGCTAATGCAACTAATGTTGAATTGGCAAAAGCTAAAAGAAAACCCCCTTGATGCCAAGCCCGATCGTAATTCTTGAGAGTAAGTCCCGTTTCTTGCCAATTCCAATCCGATAGAGTCGCCGCTGGGGACAAAGAAGTGAGGGCAACGACTGCCAGTGGTAGCAGTACGATCGCAGCTCCAATGAGGGCAACGATCGTGCTGCTTGAAGAGGAAATTGTCGCGCGAGCCCATTTCTGGGTCTGGGTTTGACCGTTTGCGGCAATCGAGTCGAGGTGGTGTTTTCGATCGGGTCTCTCAGAAGACATAGAGAGCGATAATTCTAGAATTACATCGGGACGAATGTAGTCAAATACCAACTAAAACCTGTAAAGTAAGGAAGTTGTAGTGGCTTTTTATACCACTGTGAACCCTTGGACTTTAGAAATCCCAAGATTCAGTCTACTACCATCCTAATTTAATAATGAGGAGATTGGAGATTAGTACTTATGCCTCAGCTTGAAGCCGTTCCAGCCATCGACTATCAAAGCGAAACTTATAAAGACGCTTACAGCCGCATCAATGCCATCGTGATTGAAGGGGAACAGGAAGCTCACGAGAATTATATTCGCTTGGGCGAGCTTTTACCCGACTCCCAGGCAGAGCTGGTCAAGCTCTCCAAAATGGAAAACCGACATAAAAAAGGCTTCCAAGCTTGCGGTCGCAACCTAAGTGTCACCCCTGACATGGAATTTGCCCGCGAATATTTTGCCCCACTGCACGGTAATTTCCAAACAGCTGCAGCCGAGGGAAAAGTGGTGACCTGCCTGCTGATTCAATCCCTAATTATCGAGTGTTTTGCGATCGCAGCCTACAACATCTACATCCCCGTTGCCGATCCCTTCGCCCGTAAAATTACCGAAGGAGTTGTCAAAGACGAGTACATGCACCTCAACTTCGGGGAAGTTTGGCTCAAAGAGCACTTTGAAGAATCCAAAGCAGAACTCGAAGAAGCCAACCGCGAAAACTTACCGATCGTTTGGAAAATGCTCAACCAAGTGACGGAAGATGCGAAGATTCTGGAGATGGAAAAAGAAGAACTCATCGAAGACTTCATGATTGCTTACGGCGAAGCCCTCAGCAATATTGGATTTACCACCCGCGACATCATGCGCATGTCCGCCTACGGATTGAAAGCAGCCTAATTAACCTGTCGAATTGGGATAGCGAACCGCAACCATTCGTTCCCCGCGCCATCCCAATTTGATAGCTTTAAACCCTGAATCTTGAAATTATGTTTGGTCTTATCGGTCACCCTACTAGCCTCGAACACGCCTACTTTGTTGCTAAAGAGCTAGGTTATCCAGAGTATATCGGTCAAGGACTGGACTTTTGGTGTAGTGCGCCTCCCCTGGTGGTCGACGAAATTACCGTCACCAGCATCACAGGTCAGCAAATCCACGGGAAATACGTCGAATCTTGTTTTTTACCCGAAATGCTGGCTAACCGTCGGATTAAGGCCGCAACTCGCAAAGTCCTCAACGCCATGGCCTATGCCCAGAAACACGGAATTAATATTACGGCATTGGGTGGCTTTTCTTCGATCGTGTTCGAGAATTTTAGCTTGCAGCGCCTCGGCAAGATTCGCAATATCAAGCTAGAATTCGAGCGTTTTACCACGGGGAACACTCACACGGCCTATATCATCAGCCGTCAAGTCGAACAGGCCGCGCCTAAATTGGGTATCGATTTGGCAAAGGCAACTGTTGCAGTCTGCGGTGCCACGGGAGATATTGGTTCTGCGGTGTGTCGGTGGCTGTCCGAGCGCACCCCAGTGGCCGAACTGCTGCTGGTGGCGCGCGATCGCGAACGGCTCAACAACCTGCAAGCGGAATTGGGTCGCGGCAAGATTATGGATCTCAACGAGGCTCTCCCGGAAGCGGATATCGTGGTTTGGGTTGCCAGTATGCCCAAAGGCGTGGAAATCGATCCCAATACCCTCAAAAAACCTTGTTTGCTCATCGACGGCGGCTATCCTAAAAATTTAGGAATGAAAGTCAAGCATCCCGACGTTCACGTCCTCGGTGGTGGAATTGTCGAGCATTCCCTGGATATCGATTGGCGGATTATGAAAATCGTCAATATGGAAGTACCCGCCCGTCAATTATTTGCATGCTTTGCCGAATCCATGCTGCTGGAATTTGAGAAGTGGTACACGAATTTTTCGTGGGGACGGAACCAGATTACGGTGGAGAAAATGGAGAAAATCGGTCAGGTTTCGCTCAAACACGGGTTTAAACCGCTCTTATCCTTTGTGAAAGCCTAGCGACGTTAAAGCCTCCTCCTCCCTACATCTTTGCTCCTGGAAGACGTGGGGTCTCCATTCACCCCACACGCGAGCGATCGCCCCGTAAGCCTCCTCAAGTTCCCTACCATGACTCAGTCGAAAAATCGCCAACCCCTATTGCTCGATTTTGAAAAACCCCTGGTGGAGTTAGAAAATCGGATCGAGCAGATTCGCAACTTAGCGCAAGAAAGTAGCGATGGGATTGATGTTTCCGAGCAAATTCGCCAACTTGAGGAACGGGCCGCTCAATTGCGGCAAGAAATTTTTCGCAGTCTGTCCCCCGGTCAACGGTTGCAACTGGCTCGCCATCCCCGCCGACCGAGTACCCTCGATTACATTCAGGCAATTAGCGATGAATGGCTCGAATTACACGGCGATCGCGGTGGTTCCGACGATCCGGCCTTGGTGGGGGGAGTCGCATCTCTAGAAGGCAGACCGGTGGTGATGTTGGGACATCAAAAGGGTCGCGATACGAAAGATAACGTTGCCCGAAACTTCGGGATGGCTTCTCCAGGAGGATATCGCAAGGCAATGCGGTTGATGGAACACGCCAACCGTTTCGGAATGCCGATTATCACCTTTATCGATACCCCAGGAGCATGGGCGGGTTTAGAAGCGGAACATCAAGGTCAGGGAGAGGCGATCGCCTATAATCTGCGGGAGATGTTTCGTCTGGACGTGCCGATTATTTGTACGGTGATCGGTGAAGGGGGTTCTGGAGGCGCCCTGGGAATTGGTGTGGGAGATCGGTTGATGATGCTCGAACACGCCGTCTATACCGTCGCCACTCCAGAAGCCTGTGCGGCAATTTTGTGGAAGGATGCGGGTAAAGCCCCCCAAGCGGCGGAAGCTCTGAAAATTACCGCTTGGGATTTGAAAAATTTTGGCATCCTCGATCGCATCG
Organism: Zarconia sp.; assembly: GCF_057467645.1. Taxonomy (NCBI): domain Bacteria; kingdom Bacillati; phylum Cyanobacteriota; class Cyanophyceae; order Oscillatoriales; genus Zarconia; species Zarconia sp. The sequence continues at coordinate 62,469 of NZ_JBRJXU010000065.1, read as the reverse complement.
TCCCCGAACCTAGTGGCGCGGCTCACTCAAAGCCCATCAAAGCAGCCGAAATTCTCAAAACCGCTCTCGTGGAAGAGTTGGAAGTCCTATGCGCCATGACCGACTCTCAGCGCCGAGACTTGCGCTACCAGAAGTTTCGCCACATTGGGGTATTTCTCGAACCGTCGGATTGATAGGATGCGCTCGTTGAGGGCGATATATCTTCTGTTTCTCGAATGTTGAAAATCCAACATCTCGAATCTACAAGATCCACAAATAAACCTCACGGCCAATGGCAATGAGGCTCTCCATGAAAATGAATCGTTTGTGCGCTACGCCTGGGTGGTGCGAGAGGCAAGCAGCCAGCACAGCAAAGGACAGTAAACTGCGCTAAATGCAGCCACAAGGGCGACAGTCCACAATCCTTCCATCCAATCTTGAGTCATCATAAACCCTACCTCAGTCTACTTACAAAGTTTGGCAATTTTGTGCGACCGGTGAATATCAACCGGCTAATAGCTTTCTTCTTAATTCTGGGTTGGCGATCGAGAGGATGTCAGTATTTGGACAGAAAACTTCAATAAACTTTAGCGTCCTTATCGATTTCGTTTTAACATCGCAAACGGTCTATCTTATCGAGAATGAGGTCGGACTGGGCGGTATTTCCCCGCTCTAACAGCAGTTGGGCGGCTTGCTCTAAGTCTTGGCAGGCTCCTTGTTTGTCACCTTGAAGGGCAAAGAGAGCGGCACGATTGTTATAGGCGATCGCCCCTCGGTAGTTTCGCTGGCGAACGTAGGCGATGGCGCGATTGCCGTATGTGAGACTCGAATCTGGGTCGATCTCGATGGCGCGATCGTAATTGGCGATTGCCCTGTTGTAATCCCCCTGGGAAATGTAAACGTTGCCCCGGTTGAAATAAGCTTCGGCGCGAGGTTCAGTATCCATTGGGCACCGGTATGGATTACCAGATGAAGGTTACAGAGTTCGAGCCTGCAAGAATCGAACCACTACCGATTGCCTAACGCTCTTCCCCTTAAACCCCACACCCCATCTCCCTACCCTCACTCATCCCCGGTTCAATCGATAGAGTTTCAACTCGTGTTCGGGTTCCTCGCGCCGTTCCACCAGGGTTTCTAGTTGCCAGTTGGGCGTACTGCGAACGGCGGCTTTCCAGGCGGGGGATGGGTTCAAAAGTAAGATCGGTTCGAAGCCGTCGGGAATTTGAGGGGGGTTGGGTTGCTCCGATAGGATGAGGTGAACTTGGGGAGAGAGGCGGTAACTGAGGGTGAGAATTTGAATCGGAGGCGCATCGCTGAGGACGAGGGGACGTTCGTATGTTGAAATGACCTCGGCTGCGGGAATGTAATATTCGGCTTTGTCGTTGCTTTTACTCCAGGTAATTTCTTCTTGAGATTCGGTGATACAAGCTACTGCCCCAGCCACGAGAATGGCGATCGCCCCAAACTGCCAAATTTGCTGCTTCCAGGTTTTGAGGCGGGTCATTTGGGTGGTGAAGCAATAGGCGACGAGAATTTGAATGTGGATGTAGCTGGGAAAGAGATAACGCACCCCCGACGATCGCCTGCCGCCTAAAATCGCATCGGGCAGCATAATCGAGAGGGCGTTGACACCGATAATCGCCACAAACAGCAACCAAACGGATTTGGGGGCGCGACGCAGGACAAAATACAGGGTGTAGAAGGCGAAGAACGTGAGGATGAAGTTGAAGCTGGTTAAATCCGTATTGAAAAAGACGCGGTTGATATTGCGAAACCAGCGATTAATCAGAAAATCGATCGATAGTTCCGATGTCCCTTCCGAGATGACTCGACTAATTTGACCGGTGTTGGTAATAATTACCCAAATCCACGGGCTAAACACCACCAATCCGGCTACGGCACTGGCAAGATAAGGAATAACGATCGCCTTGAGTCGGGCGCGTTCGAGGAGGAGAACGTAAATCCCTTGGGCGATCGCTACCAGTACGAAAAAGAGGTGAGAATAGCACCCTAACGCCACAGAAAAGCCGTATAATCCCCAAGCTAGGACGGATTGTTGCCCGGTTTCCCCCTTTCGACTGAGACGCATCGCCCGCAACAGGGTGGCATTCGAGAGTAAAATGGCCACCGTCCACAGGCTGTATTGTCGGGCTTCGTAGGCGTAGAGAAGATGCAAGGGAGAGATGGCAAAAATGGCGATCGACATCCAGGCAACCATCGACGACTCGAACAGTTCCCGACAAAACCAGTACAGGCAAGGAAACACCAACAGGGAAATGAGGGCGGATAAACTGCGGGTGACGGTAACGGAATCGTCGAACCAGCCCATCCCAAACTGCACCCAATATCGCGTCAGGGTGTAGTACAGGGGTGGGTGTTCGGGATGGGATTTGAGGGCGGCTAGGGTATCGCCGAAGTCTGTTTCCTTTGTGGGAAAGTGATAGGCTTGCAGGGTTGGGGCAGCGATCGGGCGATCGGTATACACTTGCTCGATGACCTGAGTTTCTGTATACCCAGACACGCGCATGGAGGTACGAACTTCATCCGCCCAGTAGAATTTCAGCCCCAGATTGGTGAATCGCAGTAGAATCCCCAACCCAAGGAGAAAGATACAGAAGAATTTTATCCACTTCGGATGCAGCATGGGGAAGTTTTGGGGGCTTCGGGGGCTTTGGGAGCAGGGGAGGCAAGAGGAGAATGAATTGACAATTGACTAATGGGTTAGTGGTGACGCTCAACTCCCTATCCCTTCCCCATTTTTAATTTTTAATTCTCTCCCCCCTCACCCCATTCCCCAAATTAAGTGAGATCGTAGAGGTAAACAAACGCGCCGGGACGTTCGAAAAAGTCGAGTTCTTTGCCAATGGTTTTGAAATAGTTGACAACGGTTTCTTTTTCTTCGGGAACGCCATCGACGTGGGAAAATAACACCCAAACTCGGGGGTTGCCTCGCAGGCGATCGAAGTCTTCCTGATATCGCTGCCATTCAGCGGGAGTGACTTCTTCCCCATCGCTTAAATCTTCCACGCCGATAATATAATCGCCGGGTTGATAGCCGTATTTGGGGGCATAATATTTAAATTGATAAATCCCCCGCTGAAAAATATACAAGCGATCGCCTTCCTGTTGGTTGGCTTTAACGTGTTCGATAACGGGAACGATTTCTTCGCGCCGCAGGGGGGAAATTAGCAGGCGACTGGTATCGAATAGGGGCGGGAGCAGAATGGCGGCAATAGCAATTCCTGCCAGAACCTGCACCCACTTAGGTTTCGAACGCGATTTCTCCCAAAGGTAAACAATCCCTTCGGCGATAATACAAATTACAAATGGGGTGAGAAATAGCAACAGGCGATATCGGAAAGGATAGCGCTGTAAGTAGGCAGCCAGAAGGGTACAAGCTGGGGTAACGAGTAAAACGCTTAACGCAAATCGGTTTCGCCTCCACAGGGCAAAACAGCCAATGGCGAAGATGACGAGCGCCACATCAACGAGTATCCCTTCGTGAAAACCGAGGGGGTTACCAAAAAACTTGTTGATTCTTTCGAGTAACCAATTAAAGTCAAACCACGAGTCGGGAAAAGCAGATTTCCAATGGGTGCGTAAGTTTTTATTACCGCTAATAAATGTGATAGAAAGCTGATAAAAAATCAGGAAACTCGTTGCCCAGCTCAAATAAATCGAACCCAAGGCGATCGCTTTTTGAGTTTGCCGATTTTTCCAGGCGAGATACAGGGCGATCGTCCCAAAACCCGCTAAGCTAAAGACTGCCGGGTGAGAAAACCAGATTGCCGTACTGCCGATGAGGGCATAGGCAATAAATCGAGCTAAATTCAGGGGGCGATCGAGAATTTGAATAAAGAGACAGCCCGCTAATAAGCCAACTGTAACATCTGTTGAATATTGCTTTACTTCTGATGCGTAATAGACTAAATATTCTAAGGTTGTAAACAGTAGAAGACTAATAATAATTGCATTTCTAGATAAAAAGCGAATGGCAAACCGATAAAACAAACCAAACGCCAAAATACTGCCGATAAACGGAAACAGTCGCAAAGCGTATTCGTTATTTCCGAAGAGTTGAACTGCCAGCTTCTGCACCATCAAAAAACCAATGGGGGCGGCTTGATCGTAATCGAGGGGTTGGAGCAGTTCCGAGTAGGAGCGGTTAACAATATTGAGGGCTAAAACCGATTCATCCGCCCATAAAGAGCGATTGGAAAAATATTGAATGCTGCGAACGAGAAGTCCGAATCCGATGACAATCGCGCACCATTGTCGAACGGTCCATCTAGAGGCATACTTTAGAGACACAGACTTTAGATTGGCAGGCAGCGTTTCGAGCATTACAATCGATCGAGTTTGAGATGGAAAGTACAGATGACGTGCAAGATTACTCAGCAATTGTCCATTGTCAATTGTCCGTTGTCAATTGGAGCATAAGGGTAAGGGTTTTGGGATCTCGAACCAATATAAAATGACTCGATCGTCTAAACTGAGCAAATCCGAGACATCCGCACCGAGTTCCGATGGTGGATTATTGCTGGGCATTTTCGCTCTCTCCCTGATATTGCGGATTATCGCCATCGACGTTCCCGTGAATCTCGATGAGGTGTCGTGGATGGAACGGGGATCGGAATTTTTTCGACAATTCCTCGAAGGAGATTACCAAGATACCTATTTGCGCCACCATCCGGGTATCGTCAATATGTGGACGATCGGCAGTGGGATGTTTCTCAATTGCCAGTTACACGCACTGATGCCGGGATTGTTCGATCTCGATGAAGGTCTCGCCGTGCGCGAGTGCATGAAAACCGAGCGATTTTCCATTGCCCTCTTCGTTTTACCCCGGCTGTTTCAGGCGCTGATTACTTCAATTTGTACCAGCGGAATTTACGCCCTCGCACGGCGCTTGCTGGGTAAATCGATTGCTGGGGTGGCAATAATTCTCCTCATCTTAGACCCCTTTTTCCTGGCTTACCAGCGCTTCCTCACCACCGATGCGCTGCAAGCAAACTTCATGGTTTTGGCGTTGCTGCTGCTGCTGCTGTATTTGCGAGGCAATGGCAAAACCCCCCATCCCACGTTTCGCGATCGCTGGAAATTGCTGGTTTCTGGGGTTTTGATGGGACTGGCGACGGCGGCGAAAATTCCCGCCCTTTTCGTCCTGCCGGCCGTCATCACCTGGATCGTTTGCATCGAACGAGGAATGTGGTCGCCGGTGTTTCGTCCCCGAGGTTGGATCTGGCAAATTATCGATTTTGTTCTGTGGCTGGCGATCGTTCCCGCGACGATTTACGGCATCTGGCCGGTGCTGTGGGTGGCGCCCGAAACGGCCCTCACGCGCCTCTATGGGGGACTGCTCGAAGAATCGCAACGGGGCTTTTTCTTCTTTTGGGGACAGCTCACCGACTCTCCCAACATCCTCTTCTATCCCGTGGTATTGCTGTACCGTCTCTCTCCGGCAATTTTGCTGGGGGCGATCGTTTACGCCATCGCGCGGCTGCGTCCTCGCATCTATCGCGGGTTAGGGAAAAATCTCCCCATGGGCAAAACTGGATTTGCTCAAATTAATACCCGACCGGAACTCAACGCCCTGATTGTCGTGGTGGTCTGGGTGTTGGCGATCCTCTCACTGCTCGATAGTAAAATCGATCGCTACACGATCCCGATGGTTCCCTTCCTGGCCATGCTAGCGGCCACGGGTTGGCTGCACGTCGGGTACTGGCTGCGAGAACGACTCCCGATGCTGGGGAAAAAAAGGAAAGCCCAATTCAATCCGGCAGGAGTTTGTGCGGTCTTCCTAATTGCGGCGCAGTTGGCGGTACTCGTGCCCCACTTCCCCTACTACATCAGCTATTTCAATCCCCTGCTGGGAGGATCGCGAGTTGCCCAACACCTGTTGATGGTGGGACAAGGGGAAGGACTCGATCGCGCCGGACGATGGCTCAACGAATCGCCAAATGCCGATCGCACCTTTGTTGCCAGCGCCTACAGCAAAGCCCTCGAACCCTACTTCCTCGGCGAAACCACCAACATCAGTCGCAATCCCCCTACCCCCGAACGACTCCGGCGGTGGGCGGGCGCCCATCGCATTGTTTTGTACGCAAACCAGTTCCAGCGTCAGGTTCCCGATCCGGACTTTCTGGACTACTTCCAGGGGCAAGACCCTTTATATACCGTTAATGTCGACGGTCTCGATTACGTGCGGGTTTATCCGGGGCCGACGCTGCTACCGGAAGATTTGAACGGGATTGAGGTTTCTGTGAATGCCACCTTCACTCCGACCATTCGCCTTTTGGGATTCGATCTGAGTCGCGATCGATGGACTCCCGAAAAACCTGGCAAAATGACCTTGTATTGGCAATTTATCGATCGCATTTCTCCCAATATTGAAGTTGCAATTTCTTTAGTCAATGCCACCGACGAGGTGCAGCAACAGTGGCAAGCGCCTCTAGTCAATGGATATCTGGGCAAAACTGAGGCGATCGAGCTAGGAACTCTGCTGCGAGACTTCCATCAATTACCTCTGAGTTCGGAATTCGTTCCCGGACGCTACAAAGTCCGAGTTAAACTCATTTTTCCCGATCTCGATGGACAAGCGAGTGGGAATTTTTTGACGTTAGGTGAGGTAGAAATTGGGAAGGATTGATGGGAGTTATCCTACACCTGTTAGGGGTGTAGGTTTTTTAGATGGTGGTGGATGTAAGCTGGGGAAGAACTAACCCTACGCCACATTAGCAAAGCGAATCTTCAAATAATCCTCCTCCATCTTCGCCCCCGACGGTTGCAGTGCCGCCAAAGCCTGGGGTAAGACCAAATTGCGGCGATGGTTGCCGATGCGAACGTTCAACTCGTCGCCGGTTTTACTCAGTTGGATTTGGTCTTTGGGGGTTCCGGGCAGGTAAAGTTCTAGAGTGTAGTCGCCTTTTTCTTGAACCACTCGCAGGGTCGTTTCTTTGTAATAAACTTGGCTGGGATCTTCGTCGGCGTAGAGGGTTTCTTTGAGCCGTTCGAGGGCGGCGAGTCCGCACATTTCTTCAGAATACAGGGGTACTTCCTTCACCGGTAGCGGGCGGAAATTCTCGTGAATTTCTTGCTTGTATTGCTGCTGGTTTTCCTTCCAACGTTGGAAAAACGGATCGGTGACTTCTTCAGGAATAATTCGATTGGCAACCACCATATCTGTCGCCACGTTATACAAGCTCAAATAAGAGTGTGCCCGCAGGGACTCTTTGAGCACCATTTTTTCGGGATTCGTTACTAACCGAACGGAGGTTTGAGTATTGTCGGTGAGCACCTTCTCCAACGCCTCAATTTGCTCGTAAAACTCGTAAGGCGCATCCATCACCGCTTTATCCGGTAGGGAGAATCCGGCAATGGGTTTGAATAGCGGTTCGACGAGGGGGCGCAGGGCAACGGAAATCCCCTGTAGCGGTTTGTAGAAGCGTCTCATGTACCAGCCGCCGACTTCCGGGAGACTCAGCAGGCGCAATGCCGTTCCGGTTGGAGCAGAATCGACGATGAGGACATCGTAGTCCCCGTCATCGTAGTGGCGTTTCATCCGCACCAGCCCGAAAATCTCGTCCATACCGGGGAGAATGGCGAGTTCTTCAGCTTGTACCCCTTCGAGTCCCCGCGCTTGCAACACCTGGGTAATATAGCGCTGTACGGAACCCCAGTTATCGGCAAGTTCGACGAGGGCATCGAGTTCCGCACCCCAGAGATTTTCCCGGACTTTGCGCGGTTCGTGTCCCAACTCCATATCGAAGCTGTCGGCGAGGGAGTGGGCGGGGTCGGTACTCAATACTAAAGTTTTGTGACCTAACTCAGCGCAACGCAGTCCCGTTGCTGCCGCCACGGAGGTCTTTCCGACCCCGCCTTTGCCCGTCATTAGGATAATCCGCATCGCCTCGCCCTTTCTTTAACAAAGTTCACATTTATTTACTTTAGCGGGTTTTTGGGAAAAAATGTTGCTTGAGAACATCGAGGCGAGAACAATCCCAGTAATCGATGTGGGAGACGATCGCCTCTTGGTCATTCACTTTCAGTTCGCTGCGACCGGGGATGGAGATGCGGGGATTCCACGGTAAGGGCGTATTCCAGCTTAACGTCCAGCGCGTTTCGATCGTATCTTCGGTACGGCGAAGATCGTGGAGATCGAGCTGAATATTTTTAAACCAAGTCTGCATAAATCCTATCATTTTTTGGTATCGATCGATACCCCGAAATTCCGTCATCGGGTCTTTGAAATAAACATCTTTGGCATAGATTTGATAGGATTGGTTTTGGGGAAATTGTTGGTAGTCTTGTTTGAGAATTTCGAGAACATTCATGAGTTTAGATTGCGAGGGATAGTCTTGTTATCATACCTCGCTTATTTAATACTTAATAGGGTCTATAGATCGAGATTTTATATCACCATCCCCATCTTTTTATTAACGCTGTATAGCCGTCGCTAGATTCGTTAGGAAAATTATTAGTGCGTTCGCAAAGCCTGTGCGTCAGCACAAACATCTTGCTCGCGTTGTTAGTCTGTAAATTATTACAATGACTCTATGTCTTAAAAATCGTGGCGACTGCTATCACTTGCGATATTTCTGCTACGTGGTTTTAAAATGGGAATCAGATAAAATTTATCGTTCATCCCAATAGCACAATCGATATCGAGAGATGAGGAGGAAAAGACCGTGAGTGAATTTTATCGAGGAGGACAGCGGGCTTGGTTTCACGATGAGGGATACCCCGCCGGATTTTTTCATACCTACGATGCCCTCAATGTGGGAGGAGAAGCACGCAAAATACACGTTTTCCTCCCGAGAAATTACGAAGAAACTAACGATCGCTATCCCGTTCTATACACGAATGATGGCGATACAACGTTTTTTCCCGGTGGGGCGATCGGGCTATCCTGGCACATGGGAGAAACCCTCAGTCAACTCGTTGCATCCGGACGAATTCAGCAGCCGATCGTCGTCGCTGTTTATACTGTCGATCGGGAACGGGAATATACCCATGCCCCCTCAAAACCGCGCGTTTTTGGCAACGGTTCCTGTTGCGGAGTCGAAGATTATACGAACTACCTTGCCGATAATTTAAAGCCTTTTATCGATACTTACTATCGGACGAATTCCGAGGCAGAAAATACGACGATTATGGGGGCATCTCACGGGGGACTCGCAGCATTTTACACCGCCTGTCGCCGTTGCGATCGCTTCGGCAATGGGGCAGCCCTTTCGCCCTCATTTTGGGTGGGATTGGATACGGGAACGAATACCCTAACCCCCCTGGCAAAGTCGAGTTTGCTAGAACTCACAGCAGCCAAGTTGAGCGATCGCAGTACTCATCCCCGGCTGTGGATCGATTGGGGATTGGTGCGAAGTGGGGGGTATCAAAACTGGTTTATTGAAGGAAATACCACTCGTCGCAGTCGAGAGATGGTGACACTGTTGGAGAAGGAGTTCGGTTACGTGCGCGATCGCGATTTATTTACCTATGAAGACCCCGAGGGAGAGCATTCAGAAGCATCTTGGGCGCGGCGATTGCCGATGGTTTTGGAAGCGTTATTTTGATATTCACCCTTTCACGCCGCTGCTAATATTGGTGTCGATAATATAACGCTGGAGAAAGAGAAAAAGTAGAAAAACTGGGACGATCGAAATCACAGAACCCGCCGCCACCAATCGCCAATCGAGGGAAAACGTACCTTCTAAGGCGGCAACTCCTAGGGGAAGGGTATAGTATTCTGGCTTATCGAGAATCATCAGCGGCCACAAAAAGTCACTCCAAGAACCGATAAAGACAAAGATAGCGAGGGTTACCAAGGCAGGACGAATGGAGGGTAGCATGACGAACCACCATAATCCCAATTCCGAACAACCATCCATCCGAGCAGATTCCTCGAGTTCTTTGGGAACTTCGGCAAAGGCTTGACGGAGGAGAAAGATACCGAACGCACTGGCGAGAAAGGGGAAAATAATTCCGAGATAGGTATTTCGCAATCCCAAATTGACCGTCAGAATATACAGCGGAATCATGATGATTTGAAAAGGAATTATGAGGGTTGCTAAAATTCCCGCAAAAATCACTTTGCGTCCTTTAAAATTGAGTCGCGCGAGGGGGTAGGCGGCAAGGGAACAAAAGAGTAAGTTTAAAAAGACGGTTAGGATGGCAACCCAAGTACTGTTGATAAAATAGCGTCCGAAAGTTTGAGCTTGCCAGACTTTGATAAAATTCTCAAAAGTAGGACGATCGGGTAAAAGTTGCGGGGGAAATTGAAATAAGTTTTCGTCAGCAGACTTAAACGCCGTACTCACCAGCCAAAGCAAAGGAAATAGCATGGCGATCGCGATCGCCCCCAGTAATGCGTAAATACCAATGGTTTTCCAAGTCGATCGATTCATGGTCGGTTAAATCGGCACGAATAAAATTGATGATGTCATAAAATTACTGAGATTGCGAGTTCAGTTGCATCGCGATTTTTCACAATCGGCGCAGCATATTGCGGTGATTTTTGAGGCGTACCGACTTGATTCTTAACTAAATTTTTGAGTAACGCTTGATGTGTAATAAATGCTCAAACCTTTACTTAATCGTTACTTCTTGTCACCTGTTCCCCATTCCCCATTCCCCATTCCCTTCAGGTATGAGTTTTAATTTTTAACCACTCTCAAACCAGCTTCCGTACACACCGTACCTAAGGGTTTATCCCAGGATTCGATCGGCAGTTGGGGAACATCAGCAAATTCAAAAACGATGCCGATGGTGGGTTTAGACGACCATTCCGGTGCAGCGAGGAGGCGATCGTAGTAGCCGCCACCGTATCCTAACCGGTAGCCCCGCGAGTCGCACGCCACTGCCGGCACTAGGATTAAGTCTACGACTTCTGGAGATAGTGTCGGTGCGTTGGGATGGGGTTCGTTGATGCCATATGCGCCAGTTTGTAGGGAATTGCCCGGTTGCCAGGAATGCCAGACGAGATGGTTGCCGACGCATCGGGGAAAACCCCAGTTGGGGGAGAATTCGGAAATGCCAGAGGTGAAGAGTGGGGAAAGATCGGGTTCTTGGCGAAAACTGAAGTAGGCGAGGATCGTTTTTGCGGTGGTAAAGCGGGGAGAAGATTGCAGGTGAGTGCAGAGGCGATCGCTTTTTTGCCGCCATTCTTGGGGGGTTAAGGCTTGGCGTTGTTGAAGTAGCGATCGTCGGAGTTTTGCTTTATCTGCAATCATGAAGTTCGAGAGGGTGTGGGGTGTAGGGTATGGGGTGTGGGGAAAGGGAGTTCCAAGTTGCGACCCCATACCGGGGTTGATTCTCCCCGGTGTTGTTCGACCTCTTTCAACCCATTCAGGAAAGGGTGGGGAAAGGGGTTGGAGGGAATGGAGTATTTTTCTCCCCAGCCAGGTATCGACTCCAAGCACTCATTATTCCCCCCAACTCTACCCCCTACACCCCACACCCTACACCCTACCCCCACCTAATACTTTTTATCCCAAACTGACGTTAGGTAATCACCGTCGGCTTCTCCCGGCCGGTGAGAGTGCGGATTTGGGCGATTTCGTCGGCGAGGGCAATCAAATCTCCCAAGGCTTCCTGAGTTTCGATATCGTGTTTGGCGGCGTCGGGTTCGTAGCTTTCGAGGTACACCCGCAGCGTGGCCCCCTGGGTTCCCGTTCCCGAGAGGCGGAAGACGATGCGCGAACCGTCGGTGAAGCCGATGCGAATGCCTTGCTTGCTGCTAACGCTGCTATCGACGGGGTCGGTATAGCTGAAATCATCGGCGTAGGCGACTTCGTACTTGCCGAATTGCTTGCCTTTCATTTGCGATAGACCCGATCGCAAATTATCCATTAAGGTATTGGCATTGCCGCTATCGACTTCTTCGTAATCGTGGCGGGAGTAGTAGTTGCGGCCGTAGGTTTGCCAGTGTTCCCGGACGATGTCTTCCACCGACTGCTGCCGTGCCGCGAGGACATTCAACCAAAACAGAACCGCCCAGAGTCCGTCTTTTTCCCGGACGTGGTTGGAACCGGTACCGAAGCTTTCCTCGCCGCAGAGGGTGGCTTTATCCGCATCGAGGAGGTTGCCGAAGAACTTCCAGCCGGTGGGGGTTTCGTAGCAGTCGAGACCTAATTTTTCCGCAACCCGATCGACCGCTGCACTGGTGGGCATCGATCGCGCGACTCCCGCCAAACCGTCTTTGTAGCCGGGAACCAGCTTGGCATTGGCCGCTAGTACTGCGAGGCTGTCGCTGGGGGTGACGAAGAACTTGCGACCTAAAATCATGTTGCGATCGCCGTCTCCATCGGATGCGGCCCCGAAATCCGGGGGATTGTCGCCGTAGAGGACTTCCACCAAATCGTGGGCGTACACCAGGTTGGGGTCGGGATGACCGCCGCCGAAGTCTTCGAGGGGTTCGCCGTTCTGGACGGTTCCAGCGGCCGCACCTAGGCGTTTTTCTAGGATATCGCGAGCGTAAGGTCCGGTGACAGCGTGGAGGGAATCCATGCACATCCGAAATCCCGAACTCAGGAGTTGGCGAATGCTGTCGAAATCGAACAGGGATTCCATCAACTCGGCGTAGTCGGCGACGGAATCAATGACTTCTACGGTCATATCCCCGAGGGTCGTGGTTCCGAGGCGATCGAGATCCACATCGGCGGCTTCGAGGATTTTATAGCCTTCGATGGTTTTGGTGCGGGCAAAGATGGCTTCGGTGACCTTTTCCGGGGCCGGACCGCCGTTGCTGATATTGTATTTGATGCCAAAGTCCGCATCGGGGCCGCCGGGGTTGTGGCTGGCGGAGAGGATAATGCCCCCGAAGGCTTGATTCTTGCGAATGATACAGGAGGCGGCTGGGGTGGAGAGGATGCCCCCCTGACCGACGAGAACGCGACCGACACCATTGGCTGCCGCCATTTTAAGGATAATTTGAATGGCTTGGCGGTTGTAGTAACGACCGTCTCCCCCAAGGACTAAGGTTCCGCCTTGGTAGTCTTCCAAGCTATCGAAGGTGGATTGGACGAAGTTTTCTAAGTAGTTGCGCTGTTGAAAGACGGGAACGCGCTTGCGAAGTCCGGAAGTACCCGGCTTTTGGTCGGTAAACGGCTGGGAGGCTACGGTATGAATATTCATTTTTTGGGGTCTTGAGATCGTTCTAGCTTAATTTGAACGGTTTTGAGGATAATATTTTGTTAATAAAACGATCGGGATCGGTCGATCGCCGTCCTTTATCCGATCCAATGGTAGAGGTTCGCGGTCTGCGTGTAAACTATGACTCGATTAAGATGGAGAATGTTCGATCGCCTTTGAATTGAGGGTTCGAGGGTTGCTTTTTCAGAGTTGATGGGTTGGTGGAAAATCAGTCGATCGATACATTTTTGAGTCTCTATATTTTGTGTTAGCGAGCAGAGAGAGTTACCCGAGTTCAGTTAACTTCAATACATAAATTTAGAAAGGCGATCGATATATCGATATCGATCGGTATCGTATTTTCGATTGAAAAGAAGACTCGATCGAACTTCAGTTTGCTCGATTGATTAGAGGAATTCGCCACAAAAAAAGACAGTACTCCATTCCCCTTTCCGAATTCCGAATTCTCCCCGTCACCGCCTCCTCTCTTGATGACATTCCCCTTGCACGAATGCCGGATTCGATAGAGTGACTTTTGAAGCTTCGGCAACTAACACCACATTGCCATTTTCATCGAGTACCCAACCCGTGGCTTCAATCAGTTGGGATGGTGAATCTTGAGATGATGAATCTTGGGATGGCGAATTTTGAGGAATCCGACGCAATAAAGGCGTTGACGTTTGCGCGCGAGAATTCCCATCTCGCGTCGTCCACTCCAAAACGTTCGGTTCGGAAGTAAGTACATCTCCCGGATTTGGCGGCAACCCCCCGCGTCCGGTAATCACAAACTCGCTACCTTCCCCCTGGGAACAGAGGTCTTCTCCCACCAACGCCGTCACATCCACCGGACTTTCCGACAGCGTCACCAATCCCGATGCATCCACTTCCGGAGAGTTAATCGCAATCGTACCGCCAAGGGAAGGATTCGTTTGGGAAATCGCGGTGATATCGTTCCTCGATGTCAGTTGTTCCCGAACTGCTAGGCCAAAAATGCCATCTCCATTGATGGTGATTTCTCCACCCGCGCCTTCAAAAGCATTGGCGGTAATATCGCTATTGCCAGAACCAATCAGAAACTGAGAATTGACCCGAATTTGACCGCCGCTTCCCGGTTCTCGTTCCGTACCGGCATTGGTGGCAAGGCGGCTGCGATTGCGAAGTTGCGCCAAGTCTCGGGTGGTGACGGCGATCGTTCCCCCATTTCCCCCACTGGAATTGGCTTCGAGGGTGCTGTCGTTCAAGTCCAAGGTTTGCGATACCACTTCGATATCTCCGGCAATTCCAGAACCGAAATTGGTGGTACTGACCGTTACGTCGTCTAAATTCACCGCATCGGAGAACGATCGAATTGCGATATTTCCGACGACATCAGAATTGAGATTATTATCGCTTCTACTGGTAATCCGACTATCGGAAATCTCGATGGTATTGGGAGCCACAATCGAAATTCCACCGGCAATTCCGCCATTGCCAGATTCCTGGGAATTAAACGTATCGCTCAATAAATTACTGTTGTCAGACAGGGTAATCCGATCGTCGGCGTTTAAAGTAATCGACCCGGCTTCTCCGAAATTGACGTTTGTCGTACTTAAACTCGTATTTCGGATGTCGATATTCTGCGGTTTGATGTCCGGACCAATTACAAGTTGTCCCAGGACACCGTTACTACTTAAAGTGCTATCATTAATCGCGACCTCATCTCGAGCATCGACAAAAATATTACCCGCAAATCCCGCCCCAAAATTCGTCGTGCTAATTTTATTTTGTGGATCGGAATTCTGAGAGTTGAGATTAATATTAACCGAGCCTTCTGATGCGGTAATACTAATATTACTCAATCCCAACTCGCGACGATTACTGGCGCTTTCGCTAGAAATGGTACTATTTAAAACTTCGACACCATTGGGAGCATAAATATCGATCGAACCCGCCGTTCCCTCACCGGCAAATGTTTCTCCGAACCTCGAATCGCTAAACAAGTTGCTCCCACTAGAAATGGTAATGCGATCGCCCGCATTAACGAGAATATTCCCCGCTGTTCCCGAGTTCTGATTGGTGGTACTCAAAGTCGCATTTTGAATATCGATCGTATTTGGCGTTAACTGACTCCCAATTAAAATCTGCCCGATTTCACCGTTGCTGTTAATCTGGCTATTCGAAATCTTAACCTCATCTCGAGCATCGATCGAAACATCTCCGGCAAATCCCAGCCCAAAATTGCTAGTTGTAATTTGATTCGGGGGATTGGAGGTTTCGGAATTCAGATCGATATTCACCGAACCCGTTTCAGCCAGGATGCGAATTAAGCCGAACTGAAGATTATCGTTGCTGGCACTATTACTGGCGATCGTACTATTCAAAATTTCCACCCCATTGGGAGCAATAATCTCGATCGACCCGGCCGCTCCTCCAGCGCCAAAATCTTCCCCCATCATCGAATCGCTAAACAAGTTACTATTCTCGGAAATGGTAATGCGATCGCGAGCATTGACAAAAATATTTCCCGCCGTTCCCAAGTTCCGATTGGTGGTACTTAAAGTGGTATTTTGAATCTCAATTGAATTCGGGGCTAACTCGCTGCCGATCGAAATTTCTCCGATTTCACCGTTGCTATCTAAACGGCTATTGGAAATTATCACATTATCCCGCGCATCGATAAAAATATCCCCAGCAAATCCAGAGCCAAAATTGGTGGTACTAATCCGTTTTGGGGGGTCTGAAGTGTCGGAATTTAGAGTCACATTGACCGAACCTTCCGATGCGATGAGACTAATATTACCAACTTGGAGATCGTCGTTACTTTGGCTATCACTGGTGAGGGTACTATCGGTAATTGTGACTCCCGTATTTCCCACGAGATCGATCGACCCGGCAATTCCAGATGCGATCGCGTTGGGATTGAAGGCATCGCTACTAATGACGCTATTTTCAGTTATCGAGAGCGACCCATTCGCAGCGATAAAAATCTCTCCCGAATTTCCATCTTCCGAATTTCCCACTCCCGACGATGCATCGCTAAAGATTCTCGAATTTTGGACGGTCACGTTTTCCGTCACTTCAACGAAAATATTCCCCGCATTTCCCATACCCAAAACCTCCGCATCCAGGTCTGCATTATTGGTTAAAGAGAGGGAATTTGCCGTAATGTCGATATCGCCGCCATCTCCGATGGCATTGGTAGAAATATTGTTGCGAATGCGACTCCCATCCAGGCTCACCGCACCGGTTGCATTCACCACGATATCCCCAGCCACCGCACCGGGGAATCCCAAATCTTCGGCAATTCCGGCCGACAGAGTACTTTGTTCCGACAGGGCAATATTTGCGCCGTGAAGGGTAATACTTCCATCCCCATCATTGGCAACATCCACCGAACTACGATTCGCCAACGAGAGATTGCCGCGAACGACACCATCGGGGAACGAGAATCCACCCGCTTCATCCAGCGCGATTTCCCCGACTCCCAGGAGTCCCCCCAACTCGATGCGACCTCCCGGCGCGGATAGGATGGCATTGTCTAACATCACGTTTCCCCCCGCCAGCGCTAGGGTTTCACCGGCTTCAACGGTCAATCGCGCGTTGTTGAGTTGAATGTCTGCGGCATTGGTGCCATACTGCAAGCCGATCGGGACGTTCACCGTCAGGAGGGGGTTTTGGGGGTTTGTAGCGCTAAATTCCGTGCCGTCGTCAAAGTTAATCCCGCTGGCGGTACTGCCGAAAAACGATCCGCCAATCTCCAGTCGCGCATTCGGTCCAAAAACGATGCCATTGGGATTGATGAGGAAGAAACTCGCCGTCCCGTTGGCTTGAATCAGACCGTCGAGATTGGAAAGGCTGCCGCCGGTGACTCGGGAAATGATATTGTCGATATCTGCCGCATTATTGAAAAAAGCAGCGCTGTTCGTCGGGATAGAAAACGCTTCAAAACTGTGAAATAAGTTCCCCCCAGCGGCAGTTCCCCCGGTAATTTCAAAAAAGTCGCCATTCACGTCCACCACGGTATTCTCGGGGAGAGTGGCATCGGGAAGGATTTGCGCAGAGGCAGAAACGGCGACACCGATCGATCCGAGGATAACCAAGCTGCATCGGATAGACGCGGGGAGGATGAGGGGATGGGTCGAATCTCGAAGAAATACCGCTCTCCAAAATCTCTGAACCGCGAGGAGGAGAGGCCGTTTTTCTGAAAAGTGGGTGTGGGGAAACTGACTGCGAGGGATCGTACTCATAAGCTCTGTGGAAATTGTTTATCCTATCAGACCGGGGTCAACGGTTTCCGGATATTTAGGATTTTTGACGTTATAGCAGTAAGCATTCAGCTATCAGCATTCAGCCATCAGTCAAAACCTTGCTATTTATAGCTTGTAGATTTTGTAGATGTCCTAACACATTTGCGAAGCGCTAGTTTATTTACACAAATCGAAGAAATAGGTATTTTCCATTCCCCGTTCCCCATTCCCCATTCCCCATGACTGAAAATTTGTAATGATACCGGCACGAACTGCTATAGAATCCAACCGGGGTCTTTCTCCCCCAGTTCCCACCGCGATTGCCTGCTCACCTTCAAAGATGCCTCATGAAATTAAAGCCAATTCCCGACTAATACAAAAGCCGACCAAAAATAGGGATGGGAAAACTCTTCGCTGTTGAGCACTGCTTTTTGCGCTAGACGCAGCACTTCCGCTTTGGTATGGGTTCCCTTGGCCAACTCGATATAAAGCTGACTCATGAGAATGGCAGTGGCGGCATCACTGATATACCACAACGAAGCGACGGTACTGCGCGCGCCGGCGCGAACGGCGACCCCCGCTAACCCCAAGGCGGCGCGTTCGTCTCCGGCGGCAGTGCGGCAGGCGCTCAATACCAACAGTTCGATCGCTTTACCCCGTTGCGTTTGACTGGTTAAAAAGTCTTTCAGTTCGTTGGCATTGATGCGTTCGTCCCAGGTGAGAACGAAGGTATCTTCGGAACTCGAACTAAACTCGCCGTGGGTGGCTAGATGAACGATCGGGAACGATGCCGCGTTCAGAAACTCTTGAACCTTGGCTTCGGTAAAATCTCGATCGAGTACCCATTGTGTTGGGACTTGCGCTCGAATTCGTTCGAGTTCGCTTTCGACTCCCGGCAGCGCGGAGAATCCCTGGCGCGCTTCGCTCAATCCTCCTGCAAATACCTGCAATGGGGTTTCGACGATGGGTTGCGATTTGAGTAACTGCAAACCTGGGGTAAGTGCTACAGCATATTGCTCGATTAAATATTGGTTGCCGTCGTGGAGGGAACTGATGGGGAAGCGGCGCAACAAGCCATCCAAGACGAAGACCAGCGTCTCCACGGAACTATTGGCCAAATCGGTTTCGATGGGACGAATCAGCCAATCGTAGAGTTGTTGGGAGGGTTGCAAAAAATTGTTGAGGTTGTTTCGTTGGCGGCGACTCGATAGCGCGCGTAATGCTTTGACAATCGTCTCATCCACCTCGGATTTGGGAAATGCGGCGCTGTAGTGTTGCAGGGGTTCTCCAGGAATGGCGGCGATGACTTCGAGGCGATCGCTCAGAATAATCGGGTAGAGGACGGCTGCCTTGGGATCGACGCGATCGATTTGTGCCGGTTCTGCATCCAAACAGGCATCGCGGAAAAAGTTGTCGAGTTCTGCGAGTTGCAAGGCCTCAATGGTTTGCCGCGCCAGTACCAAGTCGTTTTGCGTCACCGCCACCCCAGGTTGCAGCAGCAGCGAGACCAACTCCCGGTAGACAGGTTCGACGCTTTTGCGAAAGGAAAACTGCACGTCGGAACTGATGGCCACCAAGTCACTGCGAATGGCTTTCAAACTCTCCGTGGCTTGGGAGTAGGCGGCGATCGCACCGGCGCGATCGTTTTGGTTTCGTAACACCCGTCCCAATTGCCACTGCCACTGATAGGCGATATCGGTCGCGTTCGTTGCTTGTGCCAGCAGCAGGGCTTGTTCCGTCAGTTCTTGCGCTTCCTGCCATTGTTGCCGCCGTTCGTAGAGCTGACCTAAATTGCCCAAGCCATAGGATTCGGTGCGGCGATCGCCTAAGGTTCGTGCTTGCCCGATTGCGGTGGCGAGTAATTCGGCAGCACGGCGCTCTCCTGAACGTTCTCCAAGTTCGAGCAGGTTTTTCGCTAAGTTTATCTTAGCATAAATTGTTGATTTTGAAAGGGAAAGTTGCGATAAATTTGACTCAATCTGCCCGACAAACTCGGCGGCTTCCTCTAAATTTTCAGCTGCGATTAACAAACTCAATCGATTCAGTTGTGCTTGGATTTTAATGGGGGTTGAAACGGCGGTCAGAATTGCTTGTTGGTAGTAATCGAGTGCCGTTTCTAACTTCTCGGGATGCGATCGGGCTGTATTTCCCAAACCCAGAAAAATAGACGCAATTTCTCCCGAAGCCGAAAGTTGCAGCGCAATCGACAAGCTTTGCTGTAAAAGTTCCTCCGACTTATCCAAATCTCCCACCACCCGCAGCGCATCCCCTAAGCTTTGAAGAACCCGCACTTTCAGCAGCGTATCCGGTTGCGTTTGTAAGTGGGTATTGGCATCATTTAAAGTATCGATCGCCTGTCGGTACAGTCCAAGGGATTTCAACCCGCGCGCTAGGCTAATTTGAGTGCGAGTTAAGCCGCGAATGTCGTCGAGATTTTGATAGATCGATTTTGCCCGTTTCCAAGTCTCGATCGCCCTTTCCGAATTTCCCGAGGTTTGTTCGATTTGTCCTCGAACTTCCAAAGATTCCGCCAAAATTCGCGGCTTTTCTCCATTCGATTCTAGGGATTCGAGTAACTCCAAGGTTTGCGAAATCGCCGTCGTTGCTGCTGAAATATTTCCGGCTTCTCCATACACCAGTGCCAAATTTCGCCGGGCGATCGCCTCCCCAAGAATATCCCCCGTTTCCGCCGCCGTTGCCGACACTTCTCGCAATACAGAAATCGCCTCCTCAAACCGTCCTAATTCGTAGAGTTGTCGCGCTCGGGATTCTAGATTAGAAGGGAGATTTAAACCTGAATTCAACGGAGTGATTTGGGTCAGGAGTTCAAGCTCAGAATGGGTGACTTCAGAATGAGCGAAGCTGCGATCGCCAATCCAGAAACTGGCAACGGAAATGACCAGCAGTCCCCGGAAAATCAAAGTGGACGACCGCCAAGATGGAAAAGATTTCCCGAACCGCTGCATCGATATCTCTAAAACTCGATCGAACTGCCATCCTGTCATCACTTTCATCCCATTATTTTCAGCCGATATTCGATCTATAGCAGTTTGCACTGCGATCGTTACACATTTTCAGTCATGGGAAACAGAGAAAGGGGTTGGCGGCAATGGAAAAGACCGATTTCTTCGCTCGTCTAAATCAGGGAAACGATCTTGTCGATCTCGATCGCATTGTTGAAAAAAGCAGCGCTATTTGTGGGGATAAGCGATGTGGGAGAAATGAAGATAATCGAGGCTCGCGTCGTCAAATTTTAGCTCAGTACCGATCTCCCAAAAATTGAGGGTAGTGCCACAGACACTACCCTATCAAACCCAAGTTAGGTTGTTCATGAATTATCGCGTTTCGATCGCAATTTCAACAGATACTGAAAACGATATGTCGACTTAAGTCTCGCAAGGTGCTCGAGGAGAACTCTGTCACTTCTGAGCGTTGCATCTCAAAATCCGTGTCAATCTAATCCTCGCAGCCTGAGTCGGAAATCGAGCCATCAGGCATTGTCGCACCGCAAAGATTCAAGCTATCCATATCAAATTCATTTAGGGTGGCTCTGCGCAAGTTCGCACCACTTAAATTGGTTTTCCCCAAGTTCGTCCACTCTAAATTGACGCTGCTGAGATTTGCGCCGCTTAAATTGGCACCTTCTAAATTAGCCCATTCGAGAATTACGCCTTTTAAGTTTGCGCCTTGTAAATTGGTTGAGTCTAAATGAGCGTCGGTTAAGTTCGCTCCCGATAGATCTACATCCTGAAGGTTCGCTTGGTATAAATCTGACCCACCTAAATTCGCTCCGCGCAAGTCTACTCCACTGAGATCGGCTTCTGAGAGATCGCATCCGATGCAGAATCGGGTTTCAATCAATTGGCGAACGTGTTCGGGATTGGCGGCATCACTTGGAACAGCCCACCCAGTAGGGATGAGAAACATAGCGATCGCGAGAATATTGCGTTTCATTTTTCCTCCGATGTCCTGAACTATTGCTTCTACTCATCCCGCTTTTTTTATCAGGGCTGCTAAAACTCCCTATTTCATTATTACTCGCTCGCAATCGGACTGTCTTCAGATATTATGCTGAACTTTAATGGAGTTCGTTTTAAAGGAAAAGTAAATTTATCCGTGAATCTCGTAAAAAGTACGTAAATATTCTTGAGGATAAAAAAAACAGTGATTTTCGAGCATCAAAAATGCGAGCGTCAAAGATTGCTCGATTCTAAGCAGTCGGCGATTTACAGAGCCAAGAATATGACCCCATACTGGAGTTCAAAACCTGTGTGTTTTCTTACGTATTTTTACCTGTATTAAGGTTTCAGTGAAACGATTTAAGTGAGATCGAATTGGGTTAGTTCGATCTCCCCCTATTTTTCTTTTGAAGATCGTGGGGAATATAGGAAACTTGTAATGACACTTCTCAAGAAAATTTTCAGAATCTTCTTTCCGAACGCATTATTTTTCCTAACCAAAGTTTAAGTTTTGTTCACAGCTGCTTAAACGTAAGTGGTTCGCAGAATTTATGAATTCCCTGCTCGATCGCGTATATAGCAACCGGTGTCGCGAGAATTGCCGGACAGACCTTCTGAGTCACTAAGTGACTCACGACTGGTGCTAATTGACCTTGTGCCAAGCTGTCTTGAAATTCATCTTGACAAATGGCGACTCGACACCGTTTGGCTAAACCATCTAGCCAATCGCTACGATCGGGTTGTTGTCCAACTTGAATTCCGAGAGAAATTGCCGCATCTTCTAAATCTCCCTCGCAATCTTCAATCGTATCAAGTGCTGATAGTGCTCCGGGACATTCTGCTAATTCGGATCGGTACCGAGCAATATCTTGGCTAGTCAGAACGGTCATTTTTTGTTTTAATCTCAGAGAGGTTTGCTAATTGTTCGATCGAGAAAAAGTTGGCTGCAAAAAAATTAATGTTATAAATTGAAAATTTCGGTTTGAACTTGATACTAACGCAGCCTAAACCTCAGGGATAGAATGGAGTCTTCCGTCATAAAAGAGCGATGATTTTAAAATTTTAAGGTGGGTAAAATAACTCAAAAAATTTGAGTTGTGAGAGAAGAGTTCTCGTGAATTTTATCTTCGATCGTTGCTTATTTTTGTCGCTCTTGGAGCTTGCGATAGACCGAGCGCACGTCTACTTGATGATAGGCAAGCGCCACCAACGTATGATACATCAAGTCTGCAACCTCTGAGGCGATCGCATCGGCATCATCATCCTTACAAGCCATGACGACTTCTGCCGCTTCTTCACCAATTTTTTTGAGAATTTTGTTGTCTCCACCCTGAATTAACTGACAGGTATAAGATTCGGATTGTGGGTTATCTCGACGATCGCAAATCGTTCCAAAGAGTTCCGAAAGGGTATCTGCGGGCGGCGGTACGATGGTTCCATCAACTTGATGAAAACAACTGCGTTCTCCGGTGTGGCAAGCGATATCGCCGATCTGCTCGACTCCAACGAGTAAGGCATCGCTGTCGCAATCGTATCGCAGCGATCGCACTTTCTGCAGGTGTCCCGACGTTGCGCCTTTGTGCCAGAATTCCTGACGGGAACGACTCCAAAACCAAGTTTCCCCGGTTTCGAGGGTCTTTTTCAGGGATTCCTGATTCATCCACGCCATCATCAGTACCGTACCATCGAGGTAGTCTTGCACGATCGCCGGCACTAATCCCCGATCGTCGTAGCGAATTTTTTCGACGGGAATCGAGTAGTCTGGGGTGGGAACTCGGGTTGTTGACATCGTTGATTTGCAGACACTTTTGATTTGCACGGGTTCGGGTTTCAGCTTTAGGTTTTGGTGGCTTTCGAAAACAGAGCTTGAAACCGATCCTTCACACTGTTCGCCAGATACCCAATCGCGAACCAACAGGAGCGATCGCACTTAAAATCTCAAGCTTCTCAATATTAAGATTACGGCTTTGTAGATGCCTCGCTCTTTCGAGCGGGTTGAGCCGCAATTTTTACTGAAACTAAACCCTGACTGAAAATTGCTTGTAGATCCATCTTTAACCATACCATCTTTGGTCGATCGCTGCGGCGATTGGGACCCAATCAGAACTTTACCCATTCCACAGTCTGTAGCGGGCGAGTGCTCTGGCAAACGCCCGATTCTAGCTGATTCTCACTCGGTACTGGGAGGAGAAGATTTCAAGATGGAATGGAGGTCGTCTCCAAGAGCGCCGCACCCGGGGAAAATTTCCTTTGAAGATGGGAGATTGGAGGATGGGCGATCGGGCGGCAGGTTTACATTAATTAAGGATTCATCTGGGTTGAGGAGTCCCCTATTTCGACTAATATAGTATCTCTCGATGCATAACTTGTAAAACCCTTATTGACAGACAACTTAAGGAGAATATTTTGGTTTACGCGGCTCTCAAAACCAGTCAATCGGAAAAAATTTTTACAGAGGCTCAAAAGCTGATGCCGGGGGGTGTGAGTTCTCCCGTGCGGGCATTTAAATCCGTCGGCGGACAACCGATCGTGTTCGATCGCGTCAAAGGCGCATATATTTGGGATGTCGATGAGAATCAGTATATCGACTACGTCGGCACCTGGGGACCGGCCATTTGCGGTCACGCTCATCCCGAAGTTCTCCAAGCTCTCCACGAAGTGCTTGAAAAAGGAACCAGCTTTGGTGCTCCCTGCTACCTGGAAAACGTCTTAGCGCAGATGGTGATCGATGCGGTTCCCAGTATCGAAATGGTCCGCTTCGTCAATTCCGGAACAGAAGCCTGTATGGCAGTCCTGCGGCTGATGCGAGCTTTTACCGGACGGGATAAGGTGATTAAGTTTGAAGGTTGCTATCACGGTCACGCCGATATGTTCCTGGTGAAGGCAGGATCTGGGGTCGCCACCCTCGGTCTGCCCGACTCTCCCGGCGTGCCCAAATCGACCACCAGCAATACCCTCACCGCCCCCTACAACGATCTAGAAGCAGTCAAAGCCCTGTTTGCCGAAAATCCCGGCGAAATTTCGGGCGTCATCCTCGAACCAGTGGTGGGCAACTCTGGGTTTATCCTGCCTGAAGCGGGTTTCCTGGAAGGGTTGCGGGAACTCACCCAAGAGAATGGTGCCCTACTGGTGTTTGACGAAGTCATGACCGGTTTCCGGATTTCTTACGGTGGCGCGCAAGCTAAATTTGGGATTACCCCGGATTTGACCACCTTGGGTAAAGTGATCGGCGGAGGGCTACCGGTAGGAGCCTACGGCGGTCGGCAAGATATTATGTCGATGGTTGCCCCGGCAGGTCCGATGTATCAAGCGGGAACTCTCTCGGGAAATCCTCTGGCGATGACAGCCGGGATTAAGACTTTGGAATTGTTGCAAAAGCCGGGGGCTTACGAGCAGCTCGATAAAATCACGGCCAAACTCTCTCAAGGATTGCTTGAAGTGGCACGCGAAACCGGTCACGAAGTGTGTGGCGGTCAACTCAGTGCCATGTTTGGGATGTTCTTTACCGGGGGTCCCGTTCGCAACTACGACGATGCGAAAAAGGCGGACTTGGATAAGTTCGGAAAGTTCCATCGCGCAATGCTCGAACGGGGGATTTATTTAGCGCCTTCTCAGTTTGAAGCTGGGTTTACTTCCCTCGCCCACACCGATGAAGATATCGATCGCACCATTGCTGCTGCCCGCGAGGTTTTGTCGAGTTTGTAAGCTGCGAGAGCTCATTGAATTTCAACCGCAAAAGGTGAAAATTGCGTCTCCCAAATCACCTTTTGCGGTTTTTTATTGTGGGTGGAAATGGTCAGAGATTCTCCCTTGCCACAAATCTGGTAAAAACACGAATAACTTTTGGCAAATTGTTCTCCAGATTTATGAAGAAATCACCATAAACCTTGCCAATCTTCCCCAGAATTAACTATAATCTGGGACAGTACCAATTTATCTTTACAGTAACTTTGAACAAAAGCGGTGGTACTCTTCAAAGTCTGGTGGTAGACTCATGCTTAGCTGCGGAAAATAAGCTAAACAACCAAAGCCTATCAAACTACTTATTGTTTTGACTGCTTGGGTTACACTTGCTACTCGACGATCGCGCGAGGGGAGTCAACAAACTTTTAGATATTCGATCCAATGGTCGATCGCTCCAGCTCCGCAGTGTCCTTTCATATCTGAATCTTATTACGCCGTGTCAAGTAGAGCAATCTCCATGAAAACTAAACACCTACTACAACTGACCTCCGCCGCTGCTCTCACTGTCGCCATGGGTATGGCAGGTGCCGCTCAAGCTGCGAGTATCACTCAAAGCTTTACAATCGACGAGCAAAATACCGACTTTACCGAAACCTTCGATGTCGAGCAGTTCGATAGCAGCCTCGGTACGCTTCAAGAAATTGTCGTCTCTTTAGAAGGAACGATTGGGGGAACTGTGTTTGCAGAAAATACGGGTCCTTCTCCTGCCGACGTAACCTTGGGTCTAGAAGGTGAGTTCGGATTAATGCTTGGAGGTTTAGATGCTGGTGCAACCATTGCCCTCGCTTCCCAGGAAGAATCCCTTGCCAGTTTTGATGGCTCATTCCCTCCTGATTTTGATGGACCTTCGGGTGTGACGATCTCCGGTTTGTCAGGAACGGAATCAGATCAGAACATTTTTACAAGCGGCGATGCAATTTTCGATCTGCTCTCGAGCGGTCCGGGAACTGTCAGTGGTGAGTTTAACGCCACGGGAATGTCTGCCTTCAGCGGACCGGGTAACGTCTTTAACGGTGCGGAGACTCTGGCTTCGGGAATCGTGAACATCGAGTACGTCTTCGAGCCGGCTCCCACTCCCGTCCCCGAACCTGGGACTGCCATTGGCGTTGGACTCGCCGCAGCGGCTGGATGGGTGATGAAGAAGAAAAAAGGTCAGAACGCCTAGGATTCGCCACATCCTAGCATCATCGATCTCGTAAATTTTCGAGGGACGACCCACGGGTCGTCCCTTATTTCGTTTGGGAAGATTTTTGCAACTTTAGCAACATTTTTGTTGTTAAACCTCGATCTGAATGTAAAATTACTCTTAAGATTATTAAATTAATTCAAGCTATATTGCGAGAGGATAAGCATTTGAGTACCATCGATATCGCTCCCAACACCACCCTCCCCGCATTTTGCGAAGGAATCCAATTTTTCAGCCAAAGCTTACCCGAGTTTGCCCAATACGGAAAAGAAGCCGCTATTGCCGAGGGCAAAACCGCGATCGCCTCAACCACGGATAAATCCGCCGTTTACCAAACCCTCCTCGCGGCTGATGCCCTGCGCTACCTGACGCTGCAAATTACTTCGAGCAAGGCGTCCGGGCACCCCGGTGGCTTTGCCAGTATCGCCGACGGCATAGCGGCATTGGTGATGCTCGGTTACAAAAATATCATCACCGAAGTGGGTCACCACGCCCCCGGATTTTATAGCAATATGTTTCTCGATCGCTCCCTAGAAGACATGGGTATCGAGACGGTACAACAAATGCGCGATCGCTTCCGGGAAACCCACGGCCTCCTCGGACACCTCTCCGGACAAATTCCCGGACTCCTCAATCCCGCCGGGCCCCTCGGACAAGGACAGCACTTCGCCATGGCCGGAGCGAAACTCCACCCCGACAAACTCTTCCCCGTCACCATCGGTGATGGCGGACTTGGGGAACCCTACATTATGAGTAGTTTCGGCCATTTCAACACCGCCTACCCCAAAGTCACCAACTTCCTGCCGATTTTGGTGTGGAACGGTTACAGCCAGGAACACCACAGCATGGTGTCCACCAAAACTAACGAAGAAACGATCGCCTACTGGAAAGGTAACGGATTCGCCGAAGTTATTCTCCTCGATGCCAAAGACTACGACGATACCAACCAACCCGGCGATTACGTCGATAGTACTAAATTCTCCTTTGAAGGGCGGATGGCATTTACCCAAGCCGTCCTCGAAGCCACCGATAAAGCCGCAAAATCGGCAATGGGCGGTACGCTGACAGTCCTGATTATCAAACAACTCAAAGGGGCGGGGGTTCACAAGCGCGGTGCCCAATCCCACAACCTCTATCCCGGCGATACCGTCGAAAAAGACTACATCCGTAATGCCCTCGAAACACGGGCGCTTACCCCCGAGGGATGGCAACTGGTGCGCGACAACTTCTCCCGTGCTGGGGGAGGTCCGGCCGCCAAAACCGTCGCCACGGAATTCGAGTATCCCGTCCCGGAACTGGGCACTCTGCCCTTGGAAGAATTCCCCGTGGGGGGCGATAAAACCGTTGCAACCACTGCGATGGGGGCGATCGCTGCCTACGTGGGCAAACAAGATCCCAACTTCGTCGTCACCAACGCCGACGGTAACGCTGCCTCCGGAATCAACAATATTAACGTGGCGCTGAAGATCGTTCACCCCACGACGGATGCAACCTACTACCAGCAACCCCAAGGTCAGGTTTACGAACCCCTCAGCGAAGATGCCTGCGCCGGATTGGCCGCAGCTCAAGCCTTGTTTGGGGCGCGGACGCTGTGGTGTTCCTACGAATCCTTTGCCATCAACGGGCTACCCATCTGGCAGACAGTGACGCAAGCCATGGCCGAGTTGCGCCGTCCGACCCCCTCTACCGTGACGCTCTTTACCGCTGGGGCGCTAGAACAGGGACGCAACGGCTGGACGCACCAGCGCCCGGAAATCGAGAACTACTTCGCCGCCATGATGCGCAACGGCAACGTGTTTCCCCTATTTCCCTGCGATGCCAATAGCATCCAAGCCTGTTACGAGTGGGCCTTGGGAACCCAGAATAAGGGGGTGACGATTACCGCCAGCAAATCGCCCCTACCGGTGCGGACGACTTTGGCGCAGACTCGGCAAGCCCTAGAAGATGGGGCGGTGGTGCTGCAAGAAATCTCTGGGGATAAGACGGTAGTATTTGCCGTTATCGGTGATATGACGCTGATTCCGGCTTACGAGGCGGCTGCCCAACTGCAAGAACGGGGTATCGGTTCGAGGATCGTGTCGATTATCAATCCCCGTCGCCTGTACCGTCCGAGCGATACGGCCTGGGACACCTGCGCCCAAGCGGATGGGGGCTTCTTAGATGATGCCGGATTCGAGACGCTGTTTGGTGGCGATGCGCTGATTGGTGTCACCGGAGGATCGAGTGCCATGCTCGAACCGGTGATGTTGCGCAGTACCGTGAAGCGGGATACCTTTGCTTGGAAGCGAGGGGATACGGCGGCGAGTGCAGCCCTGGTGATGGAAATGAACGGGATTACGGCACAGAATTTGGTGAGTCGGGGGATGGAATTGTTGGGTTAATTGCAGCTTGATGTCGATTCCCGAGTCGGGTGTTTGGGTGGCGATTGCAATGCGATCGTAATTCAACACTCAATAACCGAACTGAAGTCTGATGGGGTCGTGTCTGTAGCACGACCCTCTAGCCTGGATAATTCACCAAATCCTCAAAACCCAATCGCGAACGAACCTCAAAAAACAGACTGTTTTTCAGGTAAATTACCAGCTAGTTTGTCAGTCAAGGCTTTGAGTGATGTTTGTCGAACCTCATGAATAATCCAGGCTAGTTTTTGGATTCCACGAACCAGAATAGAAATTGTCGGAGTCAACCGCCGCTAACCCCGACAACTTCCAGACTGATTCTAACGGTGAATTTGAATCCTCTTAGCCGTTAACCGACAATGCTAAATTGGCTGGCATCGAGTGCGGGGGAACCTTCGAGAGTCGCAATCTCTACCGCCTCTTGAGGGCCGACGCCATCGAGGTCGAAGCTCAGGGTACCGCTATCGTAGAGGAAGTTCGCACTGGTGCCGATGGGGGTCGAACCGCTGACAAATACGCCAGTCTCCGAGACCGTTCCATCGGCCAGGTCAACACCAGCAACCAATCCCCCACCGAATCCGGAAGCAGAAATTTGCAGGATATCATCCCCGCCGAAGTCCGTAATCGAATCCGCGCGATCGCGATGGGAGTTGTAGACGAAGGTATCTGCACCACCGCCACCGGTGAGGACGTCGCTTCCGTAGTTCCCCACCAAGGTGTTATCGGTGGCATCTCCCACCAGTTCGTCGATCGCATCGGTTCCGATGAGGCTGCTACTGTCAACTTCTCTGAGGCTGCTGCTGCCGGCTCCCCGACGGGAGACAACGAAAATCCAGTCCTGACCGTCTGGAGGGGTTAGGGTGACCGAACCGTTGCCGGTATAGTCGTTGAGTTCCGTATAAGTTCCCGTCCTGGGGTTGAAACGCTGGACGCGGTAGGTGGCAGATGGCACGTTACCCAGAGACAGCGTCCGGGTATTCGTACTTTCGCGCGTGTAAGCCACGTAATGCTCTCCGGGTTCCGCTAAAGCGTACTTGATTCCACCATTACCGTTAATCAGATTGTCGGCCGGTTCTAACTCCCACCATTCCCGGTTGGTAAAGAACTCCCGAACGTATTGGACATCTTCTTCCCACACGTCGTTGCGCGGATCGTCGGTGTTGAAGCGTCCGGGATCGCGCTTCCCACCCAGGTAAGTGGTTCCCCAGCCGGTGACGAAGTAACCCCCGGCCATCACGATATCCCAACTGGCATGGCGGATATCTTCTAAAGTTTCGCTGTTGGGTTTATCCACCCGACCGTCGCCGTTCGAATCCCGCAGGTAGTAGGCGTATTCGGAATTGACAACGGGTTTGTTGTTGTCTCGTACCTCTAAAATACTGTCGTGCAGGTTTGTATACTGTTGTTGATAGTCGCCGAAGGTCGCCCACGGATCGTTGGCAAACACCTCTGCGCTTCCGTCGGGGTGCACGGCAATGGCGCGATCGTGGGGGTCGCTTGCGGCTAGGGTTTCCCCCAGACCCCGGTAGATGGACTCGTTGAGGGTTTCGTTGAACTCTCCAGCGACGATGAACGATACGTTATAGCCACTGTAGCGGGCGGCGACGTACTCGGTATAGCGTTCCCGTTCGGCTGGGGTGTAGTCGTCCCAACCTTGAGCCCAGTCGAGCATGTACCCAACGGTAATCCCTTTAGAGTTGGCGTACTCGATGCGATTGTCTAGTTCTTGGAAATAGCCGGGATTGATTTTATCTCCCAAACCGCCAGACCAGAGAGAACCGCCTTCGTTGGGTGCGTTACCGGTGACCGTCCCGTTACCGAAGTTAGCGTGAATGTAATTGAAACCCTGGTCGGCGCGCTGGTCGATATAGTCGAAAACGCTGGCGCGATCGAGATTTTCCGAGGCATCGGTTTTCCCCAGCCGCCAATTGGTATCGCCAAACCAGTAGAACGGCGTACCGTCTTGGTACTGGAAGTGGTAAGGATGGTCGGGGTCGGCTTGAATGCTACCTCGGTTAGTCGAGGGAACCACATCCAGGCTTCCCGATTGTCCGTTGAGTCCGGCATCGTTCGAACTAATCGACCAACTCCAACTTCCGACCGTATCTGGAGAGTATCGCAACTTCCAAGAATCGCCGCCATCCCAGAAGAGGGGAATCGTTTTCGTTTGACCGCTGGGATGGGTGAGAGTTGCCGTAGCGGTAACCTGGGCGTAAGGGTTGTTGTAACTTCCCGTATCGCTAAACGAGCGCTCGAAAATGCCCAACTGTGCCACTTCGTTCACGTTGTTGACATTGACGTTGAAGCTGCCAATCTGTCCGCTGGGGACGGATTTGTCGCTGGTATCTTTCACCTGATTGGGTTGCAAACTCACGGTATAAGTGCCGTTGTCGTTGGCATCCCAAACGCTACCCGGCGCGCTCAGTTGATAGGTGGCCGTGCGCGGCGTACCGTTGGTGTTCTCGGAAATACCCACCAGGGTTGCCCTTGCGTCAAAACCGTTGACCCCGGTCACTCGCACATCGTTGCTATCTAAGGTGGCCACATCCACGGCTACATCATCAGTGTAGGTCACCGTGAAGGTATGGCTAGAACTGCCGCCACTGTTAATATTGCCGCCGCTAAAGTTTGCCGTCGGTGCCGCGATATCTTCGATGTGGTCTTCTTCAATATCGATGGCGAAGTTCCCCAAAGTCGTTCCCACGGCAGTATTACCGTTTGTATCGCTCACTTGATTCGATCGCAACACCACCGCATAGGTTCCGTTGTCATCCGCACTCCAACTGCCATCGGGGGCATCGATTTGATAGGTGGCCGTCCGAGGGCTTCCGTTATCGTTCTCATCCACTAATAGCAGCGTTGCTTCTGCATCTAAGCCATTCGGTCCGAGAACGCTTAAATCGCTCGAATCGAGGGAACTCAAGTCGATGCCAACATCGTCGGTGTAGGTAACGGTGAAGGTATGGATGCTGCCGCCACCTTCGGTGAGGTCATCTGCACTCAGACTCGCTGTCGGTGGCGTGTCATCCACCGGGGTCACTTCGTAAAGGCGGATATTGGCAAACTGACTCTGGGCGTTGGGGTTGGCAACGTCGTGGTCGTTCAGTAGGGTCAGGAAACTGAAATCCCCGGTGAAGAAATCTCCTACGTTGATTTGATAGGACTCCCATCCCGCAGATAAGTCGTAGTTGCGGAAGTTTTGCCGACCGTTTCGTTCCGTACCGAACAGTTGAAAGCGATTGGCACCTGAACCGAATAGAATCTCGTCGTTATCGAAACCGATGGCATGAATATCCCCTTCAGCAGTACTTTGGAAGTCGAATTCGAGAACGGTGTT
Organism: Zarconia sp.; assembly: GCF_057467645.1. NCBI lineage: Bacteria > Bacillati > Cyanobacteriota > Cyanophyceae > Oscillatoriales > Zarconia > Zarconia sp. The sequence goes on along the minus strand of NZ_JBRJXU010000065.1, from coordinate 30,514 downwards.
TTCAGTAATGGTATAACCGTCACCGAGTGCGAGTTTTTTCCAGCTATTTCCCGTGAGAGTGACTTCGTTTTTATCTGGGGAAATACTGAAGTGAGGGTCTAGATCTTGACCGCTATAGCGAGTGAGTTCAGCATCAACGATCGTATCTCCAAAAGTTACAGCTACTTCCGGTTCGTAGAGGCGAATATTAGCAAACTGACTCTGGGCGGTGGGGTCGTCTACATCATGGTCGTTGAGTAGGGTCAGGAAACTAAAATCACCGGTGAAAAAGCGTCCCACGTCAATTTGATAGGATTGCCATCCCGCAGAAGAGTCGTAGTTGCGGAAGTTTTGCCGACCGTTTCGTTCCGTGCCGAACAGTTGAAAGCGATTGGCACCTGAACCGAATAGAATCTCGTCGTTATCGAAGCCGATGGCGTGAATCTCCCCTTCGGCAGTGCTTTGGAAATCGAATTCGAGAACGGTATTTTCGGTAATGGTGTAGTTGCCGCCGAGATCGAGTTTTTTCCAGCTATTTCCGGTCAAGGTCACCTCATTTTTATCAGAGGAAATGCTGAAGTAGGGGTCTTTATCCTGACCGCTATAGCGAGTGAGGTCGGTATTGATGGTGGTGTCTCCGAGGGTGACGGCGACTTCCGGTTCGTAGAGGCGGATATTGGCAAACTGACTCTGAGCGGTGGGGTTGAAAACGTCGTGGTCGTTGACTAAAGTTAGATAGCTAAAATCCCCGGTGAAAAACCGTCCCACATTGATTTGATAGGATTGCCGACCTTGGGAAGAGTCGTAGTGGCGGAAGTTCTGCCGGCCACCATTTTGAGTACCGAACAGTTGAAAGCGATTTGGACCAGAACCGGTCAGAACATCGTCGTTCTCGAAGCCGATGGCGTGAATTTCACCCTCAGCCGTACTTTGGAAGTCGAATTCGAGAAGGGTATTTTCGGCAATAGTATAACCGTCGCCGAGGGCAAGTTTTTTCCAGCTATTGCCGGCAATCGTTACTTCTGTCCCATCGCCCGAAATGGTGGTATTCGGGACTCTATCCTGATTGCTGTATGCTTCTAGCGCAGAGGTAATAATTGTGTTGTTGAGAGAAACTTTAACGCTCATAGTTGTTCTTCAAATCTACTGTTGATGTGTCGAACGATCGAGTAACTAAAAGTGCTTTTTTAGTTCGGCGATCGTAGATAAAATTTAAACTTGAAGTGGACTTCTACAAGTTATGTAAACTCCAGTAAATAGAAGAAGATGGAGAATTAAGCGACATTCTCGTCGTTAAATCAAAGCGGAGCGAATTTTGGGACTTGCTGTGAGTGTGAATGTGAGAGGATTCCATGATTCGGCAAAGTGAGGATGCTGACGTTGAATTGCGCGATGTTTTCCCAATTCCGGGTTTAAATATCCAGCTTGAGAAGAGTTCGCAATATTTTGCGAAAAAATGTAAATGGCATCAATTTTGCCAAACAGTCTGGAACTTGTTAGGTCGCAGCGACTACAAGCGATTTGGAGTTGATTTAGTGAAAATTAAAATCTGAAGCTCAAGGATTCGAGGCAAAATGAAAGTTAGAGGTCAGGGATCGTTCAATCGATCGAAGACTCGTTTTGAATCGATTTAAAAAACTCAATTTAGAATTTAATCTCGATTTTCTCGAATGTTCGTAAGTTGGATTAGTGATGGACCCTATTTTGAGCTTTTATGAGGTTTTCATTTTGACGTTACTTCTACCAATTTCGATGCATTCGGTCTCGATTTAAATTTATAAACCGATTGCATTCCACAGTGTTTACTGTATTAATTGCTTGCTCGAGATTCAAACTCAATAAATATTAACACTCTAGGAATCAAGTGCCTGAATCGATATAAATTCTGAATCAAAAATCAGAAAAAATTTATTGAGTCTTTGCATTCACTTTAAATTTAACAATAGAAATTCAGAATTTGCAAGTTATATTAGATCGGTATTTTTTTGCAATTTATTGATAACAAAAAATGCCAATATCCGTATAAACATGCATCGAACCACAAAGAATATTCGATAGACTCTGAGTTACTGACTAAAAGTTTCGATTGCCATGGCTAACTTGTCTCTAAAAACCGTATTTTTTTGGAGGGGTACACCGAAACTGGCGGGAATCGATCGCATCTCATCTCGCCAAAAATAAGTCACTCATGAATCACTCAACAGCTACGATCGCGACGATTTGACCGATCGAGGGGAATTTCGATCGCGAACTCAGTTCCCACATCCGGTGGTGAAGTACAGCGCAACTGGCCGCCATGGCGTTCGACAACGATTTGATAGGCGATCGACAACCCCAATCCGATCCCACAACCGACGGGTTTGGTGGTAAAAAAGGGATCGAAAGCGCGCTGTTGAATTTCGGGAGACATCCGCACCCCGTTATTCGCAATCCGAATCACCGCGCGATCGCCTTGGCATTCGGTGGTAATCCAAATCGTTGGGGTAATTTCGGGAACCTCACGAACCCGCAACTCCAGAGCATCGATCGCATTTTCAAGTAAATTGAGCAAGGCGCGATCGAGTTGTTTGGGATAGCAGGAGATGGTCGAAAACTCTCCGTAGTCTTTCATGACGCGCACCGGACGATCGCATTCCTCCAACTCGAAGCGATTCTCGAGCAAGTACAGAAGACTCTCGAGTTCTTCGTGCAAATTCACCCATTGGAGTTCGGAATCATCGGGACGGGCAAAAATTTGCAGGGAACGAACGATATTCCGAATCCGTTGGGCCCCCCGTTCCATCGATCGAGTGAGTTTGAAAAAGTCCGTTTTCAGAAACTCCAAATCCATCTGTGCGGTGAAATCGACAATTTCTGCTGCCGGGTCGTCGTAATATTGCTGATATAACTCCACCAGATGCAACAAATCGGCCCCGTACTGCGACGCATAGGCGAGATTTCCATAAATAAAACTGACGGGATTATTGATTTCATGGGCGACTCCCCCCACCAATCGTCCCAAACTCGCCATTTTTTCCCGTTGAATGCTGTCGAGTCGATCGCGCTGGAGTTGTTCGAGTTCTCCTTCGAGGCGATCGATTTTCGCTTCCAGGTGCGCTTGTACCCTTGCCTGTTGCCGCGCGGTCTGGCGTTCGGTTTCCACCCAGGCGGCTAAATCCCGCACGATCTGCATTTGACGATCGTTCAATTGCCGAGGTTGAGTATCCATCCCGTAGAGCATTCCCACCCGATTTCCCTTTGAATCCTTGAGGGGATATCCCAGCAAAAACCGAATTGGCAGGCGATCGAGAGTTTCTGGAGTCACGCACTCCCAATCCTGGGGAATCTCCAATTCCACCCAGGAATCGTTTCGAGTCAGTGCCTCTCGATATAACGCTTCGATGCCATCGAGATTCAGTGCCATTTCGCTGTAGCTAGACTCGATCCAAAAGCGATTCCCTTCAATAAACCCGATGGCGGCAATTGGCATTTGCAAGGCAGCTGCAACAATACGGGCAATGGGATTGGCGGGATGGGTCGCGATCGAGTTAGCGGTCGTTACGCCAATTCGATCGCCGACTGGTGAGTCAGATGTCAAAATTTGGGAGGCAACGAGAGGTTGTTCGGTCATCGATTAGGGTGGGGTGTGGAGAATTTTAGATTTTGGATTGCGGATTTTGGATTTTAATGTCAGTGCGGGTTCAGCATGTTTGAAAGTCCGGCGAGGCGATGTGGATTCGAGTCATGGATAAAAGAACCTCGAACCCTTCGATTTCTGCCCGCGAGCGATCGCCACTTCCCGAAAAATAGGTCACGAGAAGCAAAATATCGACAGTCAAAGATAGAAAAACACCCTTCGCACCCGATCCCACCTCAATTGAGTCTTAGAGGTCGATCGCAAGTGGGTACGGTTTGTATCTTGAAGACGGAATATCGATCGCGCTTTATTCAGTAGCTGAGTTACACCCGGTATCGCCCACTGAATGAAGATATTGATGAAGTTGCAATGGTGGGAGTAGAAGGAAGAGACCCCGGTAGAATCGCCCCGGTAGATTGCATGAGTATTTGCACCGTCACGGGCAACTGCGAGCGAAGATCGGACTCCCGCGCGATCGTTGCTCGATCGATTTTAGTTTCTTTTCGCGATCGAGCTGTCTCCACAATTCGATCGCAAGTTAGTCTATCACGATGTTCGGAAAAAGGTTGGCAGTCGGTCCTCGATTTGCAGAAACGTTAAAAAAACGTGAACTCGGGATAAGCTGAAACCCTGATTTTGCCGTTACTGATTTTCAGCATTTGTCGGTCTCAAACCTGCATTCTCTCCTTGAGCCAGTGAAAAATCGACTCTTAACCCGAACTGAGGTTAAAAAACGTCAGGAATTTTTAGGGCTAGGAAATAGCGGGTGTTAGGGAAATCATACCGAAGGGCGTTAGCGAAGCCATGCCGAAGGCTATAGCATTTGGATTGGTCAGATGTCGTGTCTCCGACGATTTATCGCCCAAATGCTTTGCCTCTACCGTTCCCAACAGACTTCCAATCCTCCCAAGAATTATTGAAAATCGACATATTGGGAAACGCCGTTTGATTTTGGTTGCGCCGCAATTGTCCTTGCAACTTCTCCAACGCCGGTTCTTGCGAGGGGAGGTCGTCCACCAGTTGGTAGGGAAGGATGCCGTTTTCCAAGGCAAACACTGCCGTGGTTCCCGCAGCGGCCCCGGACGACCATTCAAAGGAATGCACCCGATAGGCGGCGGCAGCAACGTGGCTGGTGGCGATACTCTTGCCGGCGACCAACATATTATCCAGTTCCTGGGGAATCATCGCCCGCAGGGGAATTTGGAACGGGTAAGCGGCCCCCTGTCCGAGGCGTTCCCCCTCCCGTTCCGTGTTGCCGGGGGCTTCTGGGGGAGAGAGGGTCATGCAGGGGTGGAAGTCGATGGCGTAGTGACCGATGCCCACGGAGTCCGGAAACAGCGTCGCCCGCGATCGCCTTTCGACTTCGTCGATCGATCGCGTCCCTTCGATCGCATCCCAAGCCTCGAACCCGGAAATTGCCAACCACAACTTACGATACTCATCGGACATCAAATTCGCCGTATAGTCTTCGCTACGAAAATCCGCCCGCGTAATATCAATTTCCCACACCGCAAACCCATCGGGATGGTTCCAACCGGGACGGCCGATAATCCGCCGACCTTCGCGCATATAGGGATACTTCGACAGTCCGTGTGCCGTTCCCATGGGGGAGTCGAGTCCGGATAAATAGCGCTGGTTGGGGTGGGGTTCTTTCACGCCGTCTCCCAGTTGGGAATCGGTGGTTCCGGTCACCAGCCAGTAGAAAAAGCCGATCGCATTTTCTTCCCCCCGCGCCAGAGTTTCCGTCCGCAATCCCCCCATCCAGCCGCCGGAGTCGAGTTGACCGAGTTCCTGCAATTGGTCGCGGGTGTAAATCAGGTTATCCTCGGGGTTCCCGGGGCGGTAATCGTTCCCCCACGTCCAGTTCTGCATCGAGATATCCCCCTCAAAAATGGGATTGTCGCGGGGGTTGGGACGCAGTGCGTCGTCGGGGTCTTCACTCCAGATGCGACGGTAGGTGTAGACCAACTCGAAACTCGCCAGCCTCTCCAATTCGTAGCTGTAGTAGGGGGCGTAGCGATCGTAAAAACTGGGGAGTTCGTGTTCCTGGGGTTCCTCGGTGGCTTCCATGGCGAAGGTGTAGGTAAACCCTTGAGTGCAGTAAGGATTTCCCTCGATGCTGGAGGAGGAGGGTTCGCGGTAGGAACGGGGATCGACCCCCAGGCGATAGGGAATGTCGGCCAGTCCGATGAGTTCGCCGGTTTCCGTGGCTTCGATGACGTACCAGGCAGGGGTGTTAGCGCCGCCAGAAGGGGCCTGAGCCGGGGGCACGAAGCGAACGATCGTTTTGGTCAAATTCTCCGAATCGGCGTAGGTATAGGCATCCTCGATCGTCTCGGAGAGAGTTTGGGTATTCAGGGGCGGCGCGTCCGGGGCGCTTTGGTGTTGAATGGCAACTGCGCTGTCGATCAGATTCCCGGCGGCGTTGCGTTCGATATCTTTAATGACGGTGTTGGGATACCACTTCAACTTCCCCTTGCCCCGATCTGCCGCATCTTCTAGAATCTCGAAGAGCAACTCGTGACCGTCGTAGGGGAGAAAGCAGGATTCGCTCACCCAGCAGGCACCGGGGTTAAGGCGATCGTACCGGTCTTCAATAGCCGATCGCAACTCCAGATAGCCGCGGGGATAGTACAGCAGTTCCCGTTGGGTGGGCCGTTCGTCGAGGGCAGAGGTTCCCTGGGCGGAAATTTGCCCCCCCACCCAGTCGGTAATCTCCGTCAAACAAACGGTTTTCCCGGCGAGTAATGCTTCGTAGGCGGCCGCACTTCCCGCCAGTCCACCACCGGCGACTAAAACATCACAGGTTTCCTCAATATCGGCCGTTCGAGGGGGAGAGGCGATGGCGAGGGGGGAAGCCCAGGATAAGGAGAGGGCGGCGAGAAGGAACGATCGAATCTCGAATTTGAGTGGGAATTTGCCCGATTGCGCGCGTTGAAGTGATGGGGTCATTCTGTTCGTTTGCAGGTTACCAAAGGTGGAAGTCTCCAGTGCGATCCGATCGCTTTTTACAGCTCGCAGCCACTCAAACCCGGATGTTTAGAGTTCGATCGCAGATAAACCAGCAATTATCTTAGCCTGGATTCTTGAATTTTTCTCGCACTCTGGGTGAGCTGAGGGAAAATTATAGCGGTGAGTAAATGAATTTCGATGGAAAAAACGATCGTGACATTTGATTTTGACGATACCTTAACCCGTCCGAATTGGAATCCAAAATATCGGCTTTTCGAACCGTCCTATCGCCCCAACTACGAAACCTTCGATCGAGTCAGAGACTTTCACGCTCGAGGGCTTAAAATCCACATCGTCACAGCAAGATTTCGGCCGCAAGAGGTGTGGGACTTTGTCATACAGCATCATCTCCCCATTTATGAGGTTCATTGTACTGAAGGAGAATTGAAGGGAAAAACCCTGTTGGAAATCGGTTCGGCGTTACATTTTGACGATTCGGAGGAGGAATTACGATACAATCGACTCTTAAGCATTCCCACTATTCTCGTTCGCTATCGATTTGACTCCAGCCAGAATCGAGATATTTGTGAATTTGAAGCGTTTCGGGAAGAAACCCTGTAAGGATTTAGCCGTCAGCTATCCGCTATCAGCTTTAGCCCCTTAAAATCAGCCCATATTTTAGGATTTTTCCCTTGAAATAAGTTCAAATTGAAAGCACGAATAGAGTTTTAAGCGGATGACTGAAAACTGATAGCTGAATGGTTCCTAAACCCTGAATCAGATACAGGGCGATCCGTTCGCTCTTCAGAGTCAAAGTGAAATATCCGAGTGCAGCACTAGGAATTCAGAATCCTGCTAAAAATTGATTCGCTAAATATTATCTAATCCCGAACGAATACATTCAATTAGATGTCGATCGTCCCAAGGCTTGGCAATATATTGATGTAAATTTGCCTGAGTTTTCGCTCGTTCGATCGCTTCTTCATCAGCTTGTCCGGTTAGTAATATTTTGACCACATTGGGATGTTTTTTGTTGATTTGTACCAGAAACTCATCCCCTTTCATTCCCGGCATTAACCAATCGGAGATAATGACAATGACATTAATCTCATCTTCCTCTAACTCCTCAATCACTTCTAAAGCTTCATCGGCACTTTCAGCCGTTTCATAGAGATACTCATCATCGAAGGCTTGATAGAGCAATCTTTTCAAGCTTTTTAAGATTGTGGGTTCATCATCCACGCAAAGTATGACGGGTTTAGCCATGACTGTAGAACCGTAATTGATAGTTGGGTTGAAAACGTCGAATTAAGCACTTCATAAAGCAGAGCATTCATGTAAAATGCTCTTTTATTGAAATTGACCAATCACTCAAACTCGACTCATCCAAATTTAGGATCGTTGAGAGGGTAAAATCTCCCGTTGAGTCAGATGAGAAATTAGGCGATAGAAATATAAAAGTGAGGAAAGATCGCGATCGAAATATTTCTGAAAGGCTGCGAAAGAACGATCGCTCTGGAAAAATTGTCGAGCGACGAGGGCGAACGGCAAAAACTAAATTCCGAAAAAAGAACGGCAGACTCGAAACTTGACTTCGAGAGAACCTAGGTTAGCGACCGCAGCGCTCGAGGTTTTAGAACGACCCGAAACAATACCCATTAACGCGGTGTGCAACTTTAAGCCAAGCCATATGGTGAGCGAGTCGAAAAATCCCCCATTCCCCATTCCCCATTCCCCATTCCCCCGTATTGTTAGGTTTTGGATAAACAAGTTGCATATGACGTCATTAGTATTTATCTTGCCATGAAATCAAATCTCGATCGAAGCAATTTTGGGAGATCGAACCATTAGCAACCAGAAATAAGAATGCGATCGTCAAGTCTCGGGTTCTTCTGTGGGGAGATGCTTCGAGATCGAAACCGAAAACTCCGTCTTTCCCGGAACCGATCGAACGTCGATCGAACCCTGATGTTTGGCGACAATTTTCTTGACGATATCCAAACCCAAACCGCTGCCTTCTCCAGGAGGTTTGGTGGTAAAAAATGGGTGAAAGATTTTGGCTTGAATCTCTTCGGGAATGCCCGGTCCGTCATCGGTTACCCTGACGCGGATCGTATCCGCCTCTTCCTCCACATCAATGACGATCGTCCCCCGATTGCCCATGGCTTGCAAGGCATTGTGAATCAAATTCGTCCAGACTTGATTGAGTTCGTCGGGATAACCTTGAATCTGGGATAAGGATTGGGGATAGTGGCGAATCACCTCCACTCCTTGCTTGATTTGGTTGTGATAGAGCGTCAAAATCGTTTCGATCCCTTCGACTACATTCACCGGCATCGTTTTACCGCTGCGATCGTAACGAGCGTAGGTTTTGAGGGCAAACACCACTTTCGCCGCCCGATCGGAGGCAATAATGATATTTTTGGTACTATCGTGCAAACTGGCAAACTGATAGGCCATTTTCAAAACCCGCTCGCACTCGGCATCTTTCAACAGGGGAAAGAACCGTTCGAGATTTTCGTACACCCCCAAATCCATCAAGATATCAGCGGTGGAATCGGCATTCTCGATATTCTCCTCCCGCAGTTTCCCCATCACCCCTCGCCTCAATTTACGGCGTTCCCGACTCGATAGGGTCATGACCTGTTGACTCGATCGCTCCAGCAAACTCAAAAAATCCCGTTGGCGCACGGGGGAAAGTCCTTGGAAAAACTCTGGCAGGTTAGCGAGGTTGGCGTTGAGGAAATTATGAATGTACTGCACCGACGAGCGAATCGCACCCAGGGGGGTATTGATTTCGTGAGCCACCCCCGCAATCAGCTGCCCGAGAACGGCTAACTTTTCCGAATCCACCAGTTGCTGCTGGGTGTCTTGCAACTCCTGCAACGTGCGAGCGAGTTCCTCGTTTTTTTGGCGCAGGGCTTCTTCGGCTTTCTTCTGCTGGACGACGGTTCCCAACTGGGCGGCTACTGCAGAAATAAGTTGCACCAAACGCTCGTCCTCGTCGCGAGATTGAGATTCGGGAATCAAGAAAATCAACACCGCCAGAACTTCATCTAAATCCCCCGCATCCAGAGCACGGGCCGTCATCGGACTGATGATGGGAACGCCCAACGCCCCGTTGAGACCGCATTTGCGCGCCAGCTCCGATCGAACGAAGGTTCGATCGGCATCGAGCTCGAAATTGGGAATCCACTCCAGTTGCTTGGACTTCCAAACTCGCCCCGGCAACCCTTCGCGCAACTGAAACTTAAGGTGGGCGGTCTGTTGGCGAAAGGCCTGAAGGGCGGCAATTTCCGAGGGGGTTTTCTGGGCATCGTCAAAAAACCAAATCGGACTGCATTCGATCGCCGATTTATCCGGTTCCGGAACCCACAGTTCGCCATAAGACCAGCCCGTGGTTTGACACACCCGCCGCAGGGCCAACTCCAACGCCGCATCAAAACTGGGGGCGGAACTCACCACCTGGCTGATATCGAACAGCAGCCGCGCTTCTTCCTCCGCCCGCTTGCGTTCGAGAATTTCTGCAGTGCGATCGCTCACGGCCTGTTCGAGTTCCGCATTCACCTCGGCCAGTTCGCGGGCTTTAATTTCCACCGCATCCATCACTTGATTGTAGCGATAGGCGATTTTTCCGGCTTCGGTGAATGGCTCTTCGGGGGCGCGCAGGCTGAAGTTCTGGGTTTGCGCCTGTTTGTCCATCACCTCGAACACCTCGTACACCTCCGTTTTGGCCTGGTGTTCGGAAACGTTGAGTCCCAAATCTTCTTCTTTTGGGGACACCCGCAGGGGAAAGAAAGCGTTAATCAGGCGCAATGCCAGATAACTCAAACCAAATGCCCACACCACGGCTACGGCAATGCCAGCAAACTGAATCCCCAACTGCGCGTAACGGCTCATCCCCGTTCCCACCACATCCGCTCGCCCGAAGAGAGCCACCGCTAGGGTTCCCCAAGCACCGGCAATCCCGTGAACGGCAATGGCATCTACGCCATCATCAACCCGCAACCGCTCCATGCAGTATAGCCCCAACAGCATCGCTGCTCCCCCAGTCGCCCCGATAATTGCCGCGATGGGGGTGGTAACGGCGTGACATCCTGCGGTAATCGCCACTAATCCTGCCAGGGAGCCATTGATCGCCAATTCCACTTCCGGGACTTTCCGCTGCAGCCAACCAATGGTCGTTGCTGCGAGCATTCCCGTGGCACCAGCAACGATCGTATTGGCAATAATGCCCGGAACGCTTTCGTCGAAAGCGAGGGTACTACCCCCGTTAAAGCCCAGCCAGCCAAACCACAGCAGCATCGCCCCTAAAACAGATAGGGGTAAGTTCGACCCGCGCATTTTCCGAGACCGACCGTCAAAGGTAAACCGACCGTTTCGAGGGCCGATGACCAGTAAAGCCGCCAGAGAAACCCAGCCGCCGATGCTATGAACTACCGTCGAACCGGCAAAATCGATAAAACCCAGGGTTCCCAGCCAGCCTGCGGTTTCCCCGGACTCGGCTCCCCCCCACACCCAATGGCCGAAGATGGGGTAAACCAGACCGGAAATCAGAATCACGATAATTAAGTAGGCCACAAATCGCAGGCGTTCGGCGACGGCCCCGGAAACAATCGTGGTTGCCGTGCCGCAAAACATCGCCTGGAAAATAAAAAAGGAGGCGACTTTCGGCTGAGTCGTCAGTTCGAGGAGAAAGTTGGACGAACCGATCCATCCCATCACCGACGCACCGAACATCAGGGCATAACCGAACATCCAGAAGAGGATGACGGAAATGGCAAAATCGGCAAGGTTTTTAACCGCAACGTTGATACTATTTTTCGATCGGGTCAGCCCGCACTCGAGACACATAAATCCGGGTTGCATCAGAAAAACTAAACCCGCACTTACAATAATCCAGGCGATATTCAGATCGAGCATTTGTAATATATGAGAAGGTCAAAGTCGAAAACACAGCACCCCATCGTGGAGGTCAAAACGGAAATCGCACCGGATGTTACGCACAATTGCGATCGGCGATCGTCTCTGAATCGCACGATACATCTGTGACACCTAATGCACTCATCTATGTTCCCAGGATAACTGAGAGACAAAAATTCTCAGTCTGTTTCTTTCGGCATTCCCGACCCACTCAAGCCTGTGTCCGCATCTTCGGATTCGTTTCTGTCGGATTGGATTTGTCTCAGGTTCAGGACGCGCAACGCCTCGATCGAGCCGGGTGGGACAACTTGCATCTCATTTACCCAAACCACGCCCAAAGTCTATCGGGATCTGGGGTCAGGGAAATCGATGAAGTCTAAAATCGAACTCGATCGCAAAATTGGGAAGATCGGACAAGACGATCGCCCGATGAACTTTCTAAAATTAAAACTTCAATTCAAATCTGCACGATACGCTCAAATTAGGAGATTCGATCGTGGAACACACAAACTTAACAAAGAAACTTGCCGTTCGCGGTTGGAAGATCGTCGGTTGGTCGGCATTGGTTATCGGTGCGATCTTCGCTTTAATTTTACTCATTTATGGCATCAACGAACCGAGCTGGCGGATGGCAGTGCGGGCAACAGCTCGAACCTCATTTATTTTATTTCTGGCAGCGTTCCTTGCTTTTTCCCTGCGTCAACTGCACTCAAATCCACTCACGCAATGGCTAGTGGCTAACTACCGCTATCTCGCAATTTCCATGGCCGTTTCCTATGGCTTCCATGCCCTAGCAATTGGAGGTTTGGCAATTACGATCGGTCAAACAAATTTTCTCTACGATCCCGGTGGAATTTTAGGGTATATTTTTATTTTGGCGATCGCTACCACTTCATTCGAACGAATTTATTCATGGCTCGATCGTCGATTCGTAAAAGTCTTGCACGGCGTGGGAATGTACTATCTATGGCTCGCGTTTACCTATACATTTATCAAGCAACTTAGCGTGTCGATGCCTTTTTATTTACCGTTTGTCATCATGCTCGGTTTAGCGATCGTACTGCGTTTTCTGGCTTGGCAGGAATGGCGAAATTCTCGATCGACATAGTTTTTGCTGCAAACGAATTATCAAAACGACGCATCATCTGTATTTAGAAAAAAGAGCTGGTGTTTGACCGATGCCAGCCCTTTTTCTTGAAGCTAATTTACAATAAAATTGCAAAATTTGGCGATCGACTATGCCCCGACAACTCCCACGGGACAAGCCACGTTCGTTCCCCCCAAACCGCAATACCCGTTAGGGTTTTTGGCGAGGTACTGCTGGTGGTAATCCTCTGCGTAGTAATATTCAGGGGCTTCGAGAATTTCGGTGGTAATCTCGCCGTATCCAGCTTGGCTTAAGGCTTGTTGGTAGGCATCGCGGGAGGCTTCGGCGAGTTGGCGCTGACTATCAGAATAGGCGTAAATGCCCGATCGATATTGGGTTCCCGTATCGTTCCCCTGGCGCATTCCTTGGGTGGGGTTGTGGCTTTCCCAAAAGACTTTCAACAAGTCCCCGTAGCTGATAGCGTTGGGATCGAAGACGACGAATACGACTTCGTTATGCCCGGTTTTCCCCGTACAGACTTCCTGATAGGTGGGGTTGGGGGTCAATCCGGCTGCATAGCCAACAGAAGTTGAGAAGACCCCCTCTTGCTGCCAGAAGCGGCGTTCTGCACCCCAAAAGCAGCCCATCCCGAACATTGCCATCTCGAAGCCTTCGGGAAAGGGGGGCTTGAGGGGGTTACCGTTAACGAAGTGCTTGGCAGGGACGGGCATAGACTGGGCGCGTCCAGGTAAGGCTTCTTCGGGTGTGGGGAGGGTTAGTTTTTTACCGAATCCAAAAAGTACCATTGATGTTCGTTTGATTTTTTTGTTAACAATTAATTTTAATATTATTTAATATTTTTTTACGCTTGGGCGGGAATGTCCGTACTGAAAATGGCGACTGCGATGTGTGGACAGAATGTGGTAGAACAATTGATAAACCCCGATCGACAAATCAGTCCGCTCCTCGTTTCTCCAGGGTAAAGCTTCAAACAATCGAGCCATCGATCGGGGTAAAGTTTGTTCGGTCGGGGTACAACTCGACATTGTTAACCAAAGTATTGTTCGCCAGGGTGCGGCAAAACGAAAGTTCGATTGCTGTTTGACAACGACTCGATCGTCGTAAATCGAGGGGCGATCGCCTTAAACCTCGAATCTGACTCCTGCGGCTTTTCCTTCCCATGTCTAACTCCAGTTCGATGCGTTTCTTCTTCGTACTGCTGTTACCGGTGTGCGTTCTCATTGCCTCACATTCTGTTGGGGTATCTTCTCCCATACCCCAAGTCACCCTCGAAACCTCTTCCGAACCGTCCCCCCAACGACAGATCGAGCTGGGCAAACAACTCTACGATGCGGGTCAGTTCGATCGAGCCGCCCGGGTTTGGCAGGAAATTATCAGTGAAGATGTCGTCCAACAAGCCCAGATCTTGACTTATCTCGCCCGCGTCTATCAAGCTCTGGGAGAGTGGGATAAAGCCCAAGAGGCGATCGCAGAAAGTCTCGATTTGCTGCAAGCTGACTCCGATCTCGATTCTTGGGGATTGATGGTTTTGGGGCAAACCTTAAGTACTCAAGGGGCGTTGTATCTCGAACGATCGCATGCGACCACCGCTCTGGAAACTTGGCAGCAAGCTGAATCTATTTACGAGCTTGCCAACGACGACCTCGGTCAGTGGGGCAGTCGCATCAATCAAGCTCAAGCTTGGCAAAATTTGGGACTCTACTCGCAAGCCCAACGAATCTTAGAGCAAGTGAACGATCGCCTCCAAACCTACGGGAATTTGCCCCTTCAGGCCATGGGATTGAGAAGTTTGGGGGTGGCGCTGCAAGGATTTGGCGATCTAGCCGGCGCGCGTCGGGTTTTAGAACGCAGTTTGGCGATTTCCGAAACTCTAGAAGATCCGGCGGGGATGTCAGCGAGCCTATTTCACTTAGGTAATGCCCTAGCAAGAAGCGACCCGGAAGCTGCCCTGGAATTCTACGAGCGATCGCTCGATCTTGCCCCCAAAGCGATCGACCGCCTGCAAGCTCAGCTAGGCCAACTGCGCCTCCTCAAACAGCTCGATCGATGGGATGACACCCTCGCCGACACCATCGCATCGGGTCTCGACGGGCTGCCAGTGAGTCGTTCGGCTCTCTACGTACGGGTTAATTTTGCCCAAACCCTGCTATCGGCATCAGAGGAAACGATGCCCAACGAGCTTCAAATTGCCCAACTGCTGGCCGTGGCGATCGCGATCGCCCAACAACTCGGAGATATCCAAGGGCGATCGCATGCGCTGGGCACCTTGGGGCGGGTATACGAACGCGCGGGGCAATGGCAAGAGGCGCGGCAACTTACCGAACACGCGCTGAATCTGGCTCAATCGGTGAAGGCGGAGGAAATTGCTTACCTCTGGGAATGGCAGTTGGGTCGAATTCTCGATCGGGTGGGCGATCGCCGGGGGGCACTCGTCGCTTATCGCGAATCGATCGCAACCCTCGCTGTACTGCGTGAGGATTTCGTTGCCCATTCAAGAGAACAGGTGGTGTTCCAGGAGCAAATCGAACCGGTTTACCGAGAAGCGATCGCCTTGTTACTTACCCCCGAACCGGGTGAGAGCGAGCCTTCTCAAACTCACCTCCAGCAAGCTCGCGACTATATCGAAGCCCTACAACTGGCCGAACTCGATAACTTCTTTCATCAAGCGTGTCTCGACGTTCAACCTCAAGATATCGATCGCATCGATCCGACAGCTGCCGTTTTCTATCCCATTGTCCTGAACGATCGCCTCGCGGTGATTCTCTCTGTGCCGGGTCAACCCTTGCACTACTACCAAACCCAACTTCCCCAAGCGGAAATCGAAGCCGCTTTCGCTCAAATGCGCCAGTCGATGAATCGGGTCTTTCCCAGGGGAATGCGCTTACAGGTCTCCGAACAAGCCTATAACTGGCTAGTGCGTCCGGCCGAAGTCCAGTTGGAACGACACGGCATAGAAACCCTCGTCTTCGTCCTGGACAGTTCGATGCGAAACCTACCCATGGCCGCCCTGTACGATGGAGAGCGGTATTTGGTGGAAAAGTATGCAGTATCGCGCAATTCCGGCTTGCAACTACTCGCCCCCAAATCGATTGCGTCCGAAGAACTCAAGCTGCTGGCAGGGGGATTGACGGAAGCGCGCCAAGGATTTTCCGAACTGCCCGGCGTTGAGGAAGAACTGGCACAAATTGCCCAAATCCTTCCGACTCAAATTCTCTTAAATCAAGAGTTTACCGAGGAAACCCTCGAAGAACCCATTGAGGATCTCCCCATTCCCGTCGTACATCTGGCCACCCACGGTAAGTTTAGTTCCACCACTGAAGAGACATTTATTCTCACCTGGGATGGTCAACTCGATGCCCGAGGATTAGAACGCTTGCTCGCGGCTCGAGATACGAATCGATTAAGTCCGATCGAACTGTTGATTTTGAGTGCTTGTCAGACGGCATCGGGCGATCGACGGGCAGCGTTGGGATTGGCGGGGGTTGCAGTGCGATCGGGTGCCCGCAGTACGATCGCCTCTTTGTGGCGGGTGAACGATCGCTCGACGGCTCAGTTGATGGTGGCGTTATATCGCTCCCTCGCTCAACCCGGTACGAGCAAAGCTCAAGCTCTACGCAACGCTCAACTCACTCTTCTCGAAAATCCTCAAACCGAGCACCCTTTCTTTTGGGGCGCGTTTGTTTTATCGGGAAATTGGCTGTAACTATTTCTGCAAGCGGGTAATAAAGTGCAGGTTACTATCGAAAATATAGCTAGCGGGACGGGGATAGAGATGAAGTTGAGTTAGGGTTTTTTCGGCCACTAATTTTTCTCGATCAAATAAATTTTTCCATTGGTGAGTTGATTGATAGTTATAGGGCAACGCCACGCCATAGCTTCGATTTCCTACCCAGTCCATAAATCGCAAGCGCAAGTCATCCCACCATTTATTGCAGTAATGGTCTTTGATTAAAATAAATTGGCGACTCACTCTCGCACATTCTGCTAGCAATCGATCGGGATTCTCGGTATGATGCAGCACATCGACTAACATGATAAAGTCAACAGAGCCATCGGCAAATGGCAACGTTAATCCATCAAACTGTTGTACTTGAATGTGCGTTTGAGAACGGACCAGAACATCAACGCCTTGCAAACTAATATTCGATCGCTTTTGGGTTAGCCAATAAGCCACTTCGCCGCTACCGCATCCGACATCGAGTCCTTGCAAGGGTTGATATTCTGGAATCAAGCTAGAAAGTCGCTCGACGAGAACGTTGACTCGCCGATTCATCACGAAGTTTTGATGTAAGTTTTGGATGATTGTCACGAATTAAATCTGGGTATGATGATATCGGGGTAATGTCAGGATTCAGCTGTTTCAGACAATCCCCCTAAATCTCGCTCTTCAAGGGGGACTTGAGATTAAATCTCGTATCTCACTGACTTGAAAACGGCTAGATTGTCGTTGAAATATTGAGCGGTCGGCAAAATAACGATGAGTGCGAATTTTTAATTTACTTTAAGTGGGAAGATTCTCGAGATATTGCTACGGGTTGTTTCTGTTTAGAATTTTCAAATTTTAGTTTCGTTCGATGTTGGTATTTATCAGATAGAATTGCGTAAAATAAGCCGCTAAATAGAGTTTGCGTACTCATTAAAATTAGTATCATTCCCGTCACCGCCGGACGAATGGCATTCATCGGTCCAAATTCACCCTCAACCCAAGCATCAATCACGGAAAACTCAAAGCCAATCCCAATAGCTAAAGTGACTAAAGAAAATAATATAATCTGCTCAATTTTAAGGGTTTTAACTAAAAAGTCCATCCAGGGCGATCGTCGTCTAATTCGATGGGTGAGGGTATATAAATGAGCGAGGAATCCAGTCAGTAGCAGTTCGTAGCCTAACAAACAACATAACGCCGCAACGACAATCCAATGGTCGTTAAACCAGAAACTTCCGATATATACAGATTCACCCCCCGGCGTTAAGTTTAAAAGCGAGGCGAGGATAATGCCGATCGCGAGTAAGATTCCCCCCGGCAAACCGTAAATAAATCGCGGGGCAAATAGCAGGATATATTTGAGATGTCGCCAGCCATCGGACCAAGGTTGCAAGTGAGGCGGGCGATCGCGTCCGTCGGGATATAAGGTAATGGGAACTTCTGTCGTTTTGAGTCGCAATACAGATGCTTTGACTAACATCTCCGAAGCAAATTCCATCCCCGAAGATTCGACGTGCATATCGAGAAAAGCTTGTTTGGAAAACGCCCGCATTCCGCAGTTAACATCGGAAAAAGAAGCGCCATATAAAAGATTTACAATTTGGGTGAGAATTGGCGTGCCGATATATCGATTTTTCCACGGCATCGCCCCGGGAAAAATTCTTCCTCTCAAGCGAGTTCCCATCACTAAGTGGTAGCCCAGCATCAGTTTTTCTACCATCGGAACGGCTTCGCGAAAATCGTAAGAATCGTCCGCATCACCGATAACAATATATTTACCTCTGGCATAGCGAATGCCCCAAGTCAGGGCTGCACCGTATCCGCGAATGGGGACGGGTATGACTCTTGCCCCCAAAGCTGTAGCAAGTTCTGGGGAACCATCCGTCGAACCGTTATCGGCGACAATAATTTCGCCTTTTAAGTGCAGCTTGGCGATCGCTTCTCTGGCTTTTTGAATGCAAATGGGTAGGGTTTGAACTTCATTCAGGCAAGGGAGAACGATCGATAGTTCGATCGCGTCATTTGGAGATTGCGCCATATCCTCATTCACCACTTCATTGCCCGAACTGTATCATATTACGCTCGGAGATTATGAGATGATGTGACGTGACGCAATCGCCTACCCAGACTCGTTCGTTGGAGTCTCCCATTTGAGTTCGGGGGAAGGTTCGAGAGGGCGATCGAAAAGCCCGTTATTTTAAGACTATTATTTTAAAACCGTTGTTTATAGTATCTCTTGGCGCGCGATCGTGAATCAACCAACCTCAACGCCTCCGACTGTGGATGCGCTACTTGCCCTGCGAGGCGCAGCTTGCCTGGTGGTAATCGTCGCCCATTGTAACGCACCGAGGGAATCTTTAATTGTCGGGAATTACGATTTCAGTTGGTTGTTTTTTGCGGCGGGAGGTGTTGCCGTTCGCGTATTCTTTTGCCTGTCTGGATATTTGATGGGCAAAGTCTTTTACACTCAACGCTATACAACAGATTTTAAAGGGATTTTTCGATTTTGGCGCAATCGGGCGTTGCGAATTTTTCCGTTATATTATTTTGCGATTCTCATTTTAAGTGTATTTGTATACCCGGATATTTTAAGACCCGAAAACTGGATATATTTGCTGCGACTGTGTACATTTACATACCATCAAGTTTTACCGATCGGGTTTAATGGGGCGTTATGGTCGCTTTCGACAGAAGTTCAGTTTTATTTGTTGGTTCCGTTTCTCTTTACTTATCTAAAATCTCGTTTGGGCGATCGCACAAATCTATTTCGATTGGCTGCAATTTTAATTGTGGGTTCACTTCTGCTTCGATACAGTCTTTGGCAAATCGTTCAAGCTCAATTTCCACCTCCTGAAGATGCGATCGCCTTTGTGAAATATATCTACGTTCCGGTGACGTTGAATCTAGATGTCTTTCTGTGTGGATTTATTCTCAATTTTTGGATTTCCGATCGAGATATTTTCGAAAACCAAAAGCCGATCTCTCAAAAAACGGCAAAAAAGCTAGGGATTTGGGTAGCGATCGCTATTTATTTTATAACGGCTTATATAAAATATTATAATAAACGACTTTTATGGCAAATTGCACCGACGATATCGTTACTGGCAACTTGCTTTTTTATCATTGCCTTTGAATCGGGAACGGCGTATCGTAGCTTTAGAAAAACTAGCATTCACTGGCAATGGGGAATGTATTTAAAGCATCCTGTTAAAGTTTTTGAGATATTCGGAATCCTCTCCTATGGCATGTATGTCTGGCATTGGCCAATTATTTCTAGAGTTCAGAGTATTTTTACATCTGAGATTCCGATTGAGACGTATTTAAAACAATTGGCGATCGCTTTGATTTTATCAACCTTACTCGCCGGGGTGACGTATTACTATATTGAAATACCCAAAATGATTAAAAAATAATCTCAATTTTATCTTCCCAGACCCCATTCCGAGTATAAATTGGGTGGTTAGGCGTTACGGTAATTTCCCCATCAGCCACCCCATCGCCGTCCTCAATTTAGACGCTCATCGAGTGTTATTCATACTCAAGATCTTCCCACTCACCATAGACATCTTGACACCATCCCACATAATGCCAATAACCACGACCATTAGCCGCTTTTTTAAAAATAAACTCTATAATGCTTTCACCAGTGTTCAGTCTCAAATGTTTTTTTGTCGTCTCATCAAATAAAAATAGCGTCACACTTACATCAAAATAATCTTGAATTTTTCCCTCCTGCTCATATCCTACTACTTCTCCGCCCATGACTGCTAACCATGCTGTAGAAATGAAATGATTTTCTTGGTTTTTGCTCCATAACCACACGCAAAATTATGGAGAATGAGGACGCTCGATATTTAAACTAATTTCAGACTCTTGCCCAAAATTATCACCGATTAGTTTTTTAAAGTCATTAATCATATCCTCAATGATTAAATTCCATGTCTCTTTTGGGTATTGAATTACTTTTTTGCCGACACTCCAAAGTTTTGATTCTAGCTCTAACTTAATATTTAGATATTAAAATAATTCGGATCTTGGCTCTACTTGTCTAGGCTAACAGGCTTCCCTAGATTAACTTTTCCTCCTATTCTCTTCTCTCTGATAAATCCCAGGATATTATTACCGATGGGTGATGCGATGGCGATTCAATATGGGTTCAAGATAGGAAATTCCGATGGCGATCGCGAATAATAGGAAAGGAATACCCGGCCACAGGTAGCGAAATCCTTTCACAGGCATACTAACAGTTCTAATATAAGCAATCAGCAAAAGACGGGCTATCGAACAAGAAATAACTAAGCTAAAAATTGAAACTGGAATTAATGGAGTTTTTTGCCAACAAAACATTTGATAGCTAGCAAATACGATTCCGATAACTGCTACTCCTAGTAATATGGGTAGTAATAATTCATACAGCTTTGTCAATTCCTGAATCATTTGAATTTCTAGACTCGTTTCTGAAGTGTTATTTCTAAACGCTAAAGGTTCTCGAGTTATTATTTGATAGTGAAGTTTATATAGCTCGTCATTCTGATATCCAGAGGTGAGATTTAAATCGAGTGCCGAACCGATCGAGTTCTGAGTGAGGATACCTAAACTCTCGAAAAACTGACTGATGTATTGAGGTTGAAACTGAGGGGAAAAGCTAGAAATAGCAAAGGGCAATCGATGACATTTTAATTTATTTTCATTACAGGCTGTTTCAATCTCACTTGCCATTTTTTGATAAAAAATTTCGGTTTTAATAGCAGATCGATAATAGCCAACATCGGCAACGGCATCTCGCAATGCCCAGATCAAAACACCGCCAATATAATCATCACAAATATTCACTCGTTCGTTACAGGTGATAGCAAACCAGGCTTGTCCTTTTTCGGATTCTAAAAAATTCGAGAGTTTCTGAAAACTTGGACTGACAGCATAAATTTGTTGGCGAGTTTCTGCGGGAACGGGAACCCATCTGCGCCATCGTTCCGGGTTGACGCGAATCATTTGAGAATAAGCCGCTTTAAAACCCGGCGCGGTTAGGTCATTCGTGAGATATAAGCCGTAATTGAAAAAATTTAAAAGGCAAATTGAAGAGGTTACCAGAATCGTTGGCGTGACAACAAAAAAGAGAGAACCCAATAGCGTTTTAAAAAAAACTATAAAAAAAGTGCGATCGAACTGAGATTTTACGAACTTTTGAAAGATAATCAGACCGTAGGCAAAAGCAATCGTGGGAATTATCCACACCCCTTCTGGTCGGGTATTCCAAAACCACGCCAATACCAATCCTAAAATCGCCGACCATTTCCAGAAAGGCCTTTGCTCTTCACCACAAACTAAACGGAGGAGACAGCTCAAAATTAACGCCGTCAGCGGTACGTACAGTGCTTCCGGCATAATTAATCGATTCCAATGAAACGAGCCGGGATTGAAGATGTACAGGGCGGAAAATAGCCAAATCGCCCATCGATTGGGGTAGTATTTATAGACCGATCGCCCCAAAAATAACCCCGACCCGAGATACAATAACTCCTGGGAAAAACGCAACGAAAATCCCAGCCAGTAGCTCAGAGCAATATATGCCGGATATCCCGGTTGCCGCATCAAGGTATAGCCATCGTAAGGCGGCACCTCGAAGTTCACCAAAGAATTAGCCATGACGATATATCTGAGGTCGTCATGGCCGCCGAAATAGGTAATCAGAGGTAAATCGCGAGTTAGCCAGAGCTTAATCGCTACTAGTACGAGGGGAAAGAACCAAACGGAGGATAGGATGTTGGCGATGGTTTTCGATCGCCATTGCCAGCCGGATTCTTTCATATTTGAGAGACGAGATGCAATCGAAGTTCTCGCTTCCGAAGCGATTACCTGAGGTTTTCTAGGATTTCTTTTTGATTTGCGAATCGAGCCAAGAAGATGCTCAACACCGTCCGTTCGCGAACCTTAATATTCGATCGTACCGACATCCCCGACTGAAGGGGAATATTCTTTGAGCCAACTTCCATGTACTGTTGGTCTAACTCCACCGTTACCGGGAAGCGCCAGTACTGGTAGTTTTGGTCCGGGGGTAGCGCATCTTCCCCAATGGACACCAATTTACCAGGAATCGTCCCGAATTCGTTAGCAGGGAAGGCATCGATTTGAATTTCCACGTCCATCCCTTCTGTAAGGAAACCAATATCTTGGTTGGTGACATCCCCTGCGGCAATCAGCTTTCCATCCGGGAGGATAGTGACCACCGGTTCGGTGCCGCTACTGCCCTGTCCGATCACGTCGCCGATGGCATTGGGGATCACTTCAAAGACCGTTCCATCCACCGGAGAGCGTAACTCCCGATAGGCAAGCGTCTGCTCGGCACGGGTCAACTGCGAACTCACTTCAGCCAGTTGGCGTTGGTTGTCGAGATTCGCCCGAGCCAGTTGGTCGTCGATTTGGGCGATTTGGCGCTGGTTTTGGGCAATCCGCGATAGGATGTCCCTATTGGTAGTATCGACACTATTTTTCGATCGGGCTTCTGCTTGGTCGATCGCCGCCAGGAGTCGCTGTTCTTCCTCTGCCAGCCTCAGAATTTCGCTATCGATATCGGCAATTTGGGCGCGACGAGAAGCAATATCGCCCTGAAGAGCGGCAATTTCTTCCCGCGTTTGAGCCATTTCACCGCCAATTCGGTTAATTTCATCATCGGCGGAGGAAATTTCCGATTGCAGACCGAGGACCGTATTTTGAGAGGATAGCACCTGCTGCTCCTGTCGGTTCAGTTGCAACTCGGCCACCGCCCCCTGTTCTACCACCGGTTTGATGCGATCGAGAATTTCTTGTTCTTTCTTGAGTTGTTCTTGCGCCGTTCGCTCTCGGTCTTGAGCGTTGCGCCGCCGGTCTCTGGCACCGTCCTGGCGTTCCTGAGCACCAATCAGCCGCTGTTCGGCGCTGGCCACCCGTTCTAGGGCACTTTGCAAACCCAATTGCTCTAAAGGTCGCCGAGATTCCGCTGCTTGCTTTTGGATGCGAGCTTGACTCACCTGTTCTTCGAGGGTTCTAATTTCTGCATTCGCTGCCCGCTTGCGAGATTCGAGTTCCTCTCGACTCACTTCCAAAAGTTGGCGTTGGTTGGCATCGAAAGATCCCCCCACCAGTCCGCCGGGGTCGCCGCCATTGACTTGAGCTTGCAGAAACTGATTTTCCGAAGCCAGTGCCGTGCGCGTTTGAATCAAAGAGTCCAGATTTGCCGATCCCTCGCCGATGCCCGTACTGCCAGGACTGGTGATGGCTTGGCTTTGTTGCTCTAAAATCTCCTGAGATTCTCTGAGCGCCGCTACCTCAGCTTCTGAGGTGGTGGGGTCGAGGGTCACGAGCAAGTCCCCTTTTTTGACCTCCTCGCCCCCTTCGACGTGGATTTCTCGAACGACCCCGCCCACGGGTGCTTTGATTTCTTTGAGGGCACCATCGGGTTCTAACTTACCTTGGGCGGGAATGGAATGGTCGATTTTCGCGACCGCCGCCCAAATGAGAGTCGATGCGGTCATCACCACAATCAACCAGATAAACGCCCGAGTCCAAATCGCTGGCTGTTCGAGAATTACCGGTTGGTCTTCGATGGTATCAATTTTCTGGATGCTGGTCGTCATATGCGATCGGGGGGTCAATGCTCAACGTCTGGTGCTTGAATGGGCGATCTTGCGTCGCACCTTAGCCGCTCGTGAGGACGATCGGACTCGCTAATCTAGTCTTACCTCAAGTCTTAACTCATGGGATGTATAGTTCTATCATCACCTCAGTACACTTCAATTCGGGAAACCCAGACCGAAAGCTTGAAGATCTCCCGTGTTACTCTGGCTTTCTCAAATAGCAGATAACTGGCAACATCATCTAGAGTTGGGACTCCTGTTGTTGGAACAGACAGTAGTAGCGCCCTTGAAGTGCCATCAACTCATCGTGCTTGCCTTGTTCTACCACAGCCCCTTTATCCATCATGATAATCGTATCGGCATTTTGAACGGTGGGCAGCCGGTGGGTGATGAAGAACACCGTACGATCTTTAAATTCTTCGACTAAGTTGCGACAGACCAAACTTTCTAAGTTGTAATCCAGGGCGCTGGTGGCTTCATCGAGAATCAACAATCGGGGACTTTGGAGAACCGTGCGGGCGATGGCAATCCGCTGGCGCTGTCCCCCCGATAGGGACGAACCGCGCTCCCCAACCACCGTATTGTAGCCATTGGGCAGGGTCATAATGAAGTCGTGAGCCGCTGCCACCTTCGCCGCGCGAATGATTTCCTCATCGGAGGCTTCGGGATTGTTCAGGGCAATATTGGAGCGAACCGTATTGTTAAACAGCAGGGTATCTTGCAGCACCACCCCAATCTGCCGCCGGAGGGAGTACAGTTCCACCTTGGAGATATCGTAGCCATCCACTTGAATCCGACCGGAGTTGGGAGGATACAGACGCTGCAAGAGTTTCATCGTCGTACTCTTTCCAGATCCGCTTTCTCCGACGATGCCGACAAAAGTCCCGGCGGGAAACTCCAGATTCACATTCGCCACTTGCAGCGGACCGTTAGCAGTAAATCGGAAGCAGACCTCATCGTATTTCACCGCCCCTTCAACATTGGGCAGGGGAATATTCAGTCGGTCTTCGTCGCCACTTTCCGGCTCGGAGTTGAGGATATCCCGCAAACGCTCGACAGACATTCCCACTTCTTGGAAGCTCTGCCACACCTGCACGAACCGCAACAGCGACCCGGTGACGTTCCCTGCCAGAATTCGGAAGGCGATGAGCTGTCCCAGGGAGAGTTGGTTATCGAGTACCAGGTAAGCTCCCACCCACAGCAGCAGCAGACCGGAAAGCTTGTTCAAAAATCCAGCAACAGAACTGGCAGCCGTGTTGGTGAGGGTGGTACGGAAACCGGCGTTCATAAATCGGGCGTAGCGCTCGTACCAATTCCACCGGGAGGTGGTTTCGATATTTTGCGCTTTCACCGTTTGAATGCCGTTGAGGGTTTCCACCAAATAAGATTGGGCGTCGGCGTAGCGTTCTGCTC
Source organism: Zarconia sp. (assembly GCF_057467645.1). Lineage (NCBI taxonomy): Bacteria > Bacillati > Cyanobacteriota > Cyanophyceae > Oscillatoriales > Zarconia > Zarconia sp. The sequence goes on along the minus strand of NZ_JBRJXU010000065.1, from coordinate 5,204 downwards.
GTTTGCGCAGCAGTCGCCGGACGATGGGTGACACCAACAGAATTTGCACCGTAAAGAACGGTACCGTTGCCAGGGCCACAAATGTCAAGACGACGCTGTAGTTGGCTAGAACCGCGATATAAATCACCGAGAAGACGGCATCGAGCACCACTGTCAGGGCCGTCCCGGTGACGAATTGGCGAATATTGGCTAGCTCGTTTACCCGTCCGGCGATATCCCCCACCCGGCGCATATCGAAGTACTTCAGCGGCAACCGGAATAGGTGGTCGATCACCTGAGAACCGAGGGTGAGGTCGATGCGGTTGGTGGTATCGACAAACAGGTACGTTCGCAAACTGGTGAGCAATCCCTCGAAGATTGCCACCATGATCATGAAGACCCCCAACACGTTCAGGGTTTCGATACTCCGCTGTCCGAGGACTTTATCGATCACCACCTGCGTCAGGAGGGGATTGGCCAAACCGAAGAGCTGGACGAAGAAGGAGGCGACGAAAACCTCCGTCAGGACTTTCTTGTACCGTCCCAGGGAGGGGAGGAACCACCAGATGCTGAAGGTTTCTTTGGGATCGGAGGAGGGCGGTTGGAGAATGAGGATTTCCACCACTTCCCCGACCGTTTCTGCCACCTGGGCGGGGGACTGGTGCAGGATGCCCACTTCCGGCACGGCAAGGACGATTTCCCGCTCGGTAATCCGGTAAACCACCGCAAAGCTTTCTTGCCACTTAATCATTGCCGGGGCTTTGAGGCGACCGACGGCGGAGGAGGGCACTTTGGCGAGTTGGGCGTTGAGTCCCAGGGCGGGCATAATCGTACCGCAGCCGTAGAGGGAAATTTCTCCTTTGCTTTTGAGCTGCTGGTCGAGGAGCTTGCGAATGGCATCCTTACGGAAGTTAATCCGCAGGTGTTTGCTGAGCATGTGGAAACACGCCAGGGCCGATCCGAGCTGACCTTTTCCGCGAACGAAGGGATATTTGGGGGGTGGGGCGAGAGGGTCGCGTTCGGGGGTTGGGGGTTCGGGGGGAGCGTCTTGAATTGCACCGTCGCCCCATGGGTCTGGAACGAGCAGCACACCGTCTTCTTCCGTCGCCGGATCTTCGGTTTTGGTAATGGCTTTGTGTTCGGGCCACATCACCCCCAGCAGCCGGACCGCTTGTCGAAGGGAGGAGGGGAGGTACGGGGAGGGGAGCCGAGAACCGGTGGGATGTTCGCCGACGGAACCGCTACTAACGAGCCAGGTGCGGTTGGTATCGAGTTGCGTCTGGCTGACGGCTCCGGGGGGAATGTTGAGGACTCGGGCATCCTCCAACATTTGCAAGGTTAGATCTTTGAGGTTCGAGCCGGCATCGGCGCGACGTTCGAGTTCCAAGCTCAACAGCTCGAACAGTTCGGCAATCTCAACGCGCTCTTTGAGGGCACTGGCAAAATTGGGCTTGGTTTTGAGCAAGTCCAAAAACTCCATCGCCGGGATCGTCAGGCAGATGGTTTCGGTGGAGGCGATCGCCGTTTCGCACGAAACCCCGCGGACTAAGCCGATCCAGCCGACAATTTCCCCAGGTCCGACAGTTTTCAAGCTCGCCGATTTTTGCGATCGATGGTCGAATCCGAGCAATCGGACTTGACCTTCGTAGATGATCGATACTTGGGCGGGGAGTTTATCTCGCACCAGGACTTGTTGGCCGATGCGATAGCGCAAAAGCTGACATTTAGCCGCCAACCCTTCGATCGCCTTTTTCCCCAATCGATCGAACGGGGATACTTGGGCCAGAAAGGTCGCAATTTGAGGCTGGGGGACGGTTTGAGTCATGAGTTAGAGCTTTGGAGAGTCACTGAGTCTGGGTCAAGTCAACGTTCTGGGTTTGTTCTTTGAGCCACGCTTGAAACATTTCATCGACTAAGTGTTGGCGCATGGGTTCGTCGAGTTGGGCCGGTCGGAACTCTTCGAGGCGCACGATGATAAACCACTCCGCTAGGGGTCTCGGGGCCCAGAGTTGACCGGGTTGAGACACGGAGAGGAGTTTGCCAATGGCCGGATGGGGTTGAATCAGAGGTACCGGACCGAGCAATCCGCCCGATCGCGCTTCGGGACCTTGAGAGTACTCGCTGGCGCATTCGGCGAAGGTCTGCTCTCCTTCGAGGATGCGATAGTACAATTCGTGAGCTAACCCTTCATCTTGGGTGCGCAGTAGGGAGTAAATCACGCGATCGAGTCCGGATTTTCGCTCCATGAAGTGAGTTTTGACTTTTTTCGACCACTTGTCTTGCTTGAATTTTTCGACCAGGACGGGTCGCTCCGCCAGTTGGACGAGATCTGCGTCGGTGATATTTTGATTTTTCAGCCAAGCTTCCTTCGCTTCGGGGGAAGTGAGCTGGTGCTTTTGGCAAAATTGCTGCACGGCGGTTTTTTGCTCTTCTTCCGTACAAGAATAATCGGCAATCGCTCGATCCAAAACCACTTCCCGCAAAAACGGCTGCATCAGTTGGTAGCGCTTGAGCAGCGCTGGTATTTCCTGAGTTCGGATTGCCCGATCTCCAATTTGGAAAAGGTCTGCCATCCTCAATACTGTACGTGCTGTTGTTGACTCGCGACTAATGTTCGACCCTCAATGGAGGTGAGGAAATTTAGGGGAACCGATAAGTTTTCATCCCATTGTGGGAGGTTTTTGCGTAAAAATTCTCCATATAAAGCCATAATAGTTTAACTTAAGATTTCTTCCACCGAAGATAGGGGTCCGTCTCTCCTGAAAACGCCCTCCTATCTTCGGTTTGATGAAATTTCACAAGAAGCCGATGGGATTGGAGCTGCCTCCAACGGCCCGGACAACACTTTAATAATACGGTGGTGTTTCGATGGCATCCGGCAACATGACCGCGAATCAGGGGATTTTTCCAGGAACGCTCGCCCGCTCGACCTCAGCATGGGAAAGAATATCCAGCGAGGATGGGTGAGGTTTTTTCGTTGGGTTGACCTCCTCGGATGGGGGCATTTCCAGCTAAGTCGATCTCAGAACGCAATAGCTGCGATGACGGGTGGGTCGAATCTCAAGTTCCGAATCTGGACGCGCGCTTCACCCCAATGGACGATCGTTCTGAGTGCGGAAACATTTTCGCCGAGACTGCGCGTCTAATTGTTAGTATCTTATCGTATTGGTCAAAGGTTGGCAGAATCGACTGTCGAGGGATGCCGACGTTCGCACGAAATCAATGCTGCACGAAGGGAATGCAACGCTCAAATATCGCGCAACGCTGTTGCAACTGATTGAGGCAGATGCGAGCCGGGTTTTAGAAGTGGGTTGCGCTGATGGTGCTCTAGGTCGCCTCTACAAACAGATCGCTCCAGATTGTGACTATGTCGGCATGGAGGAAAACTGGGAAATGGCCCGCCGTGCCGATGGCGTTCTCGATCGAGTGGTGGTGGGTTCGGTGGAGTCGTTGGATTTGCAGCAGTTGGGGTTAGAACCGGAAACCCTCGACTGCATCATCTACAATCGAGTTCTCGAATTCACTGCCGATCCTGAAGGGCTGCTCCAACGTCATCGGGCTTGGCTCAAACCGGGGGGGACGATCGTGGCGGGCTTTCCCAACGCCCAGTACTGGCAAACTCTTCTAGAGTTACTGCGGGGACGGTGGGACGATAACAGTGCTTTGGCTCGGGGATATCGGCAGTGGTTTAGTCTCGATCGCATTCGCTCGATGTTGACCGGGGCGGGTTTGCACTTGTGCGATGTGGTGAAACTCGAGCGTGGCGATCGATCGGGGTTACAAGAGAAGCTCGCTCCTCTCCTAGAAGCCCTACAACTCGATAGCCGTTGCGATGCGGAGGATACAGTAGCTGCGGACTATGTCGTGCGAGCTGTACGTTCTTCGACTCCCCCCCGGCGATTGCTGATTCAAACCCTGCTGATTTCGACGATTGCCTCCGATCGAGTGCGAATTTACCAGCCCGATCGCTTGAGCCGCACGATTCCGGGGGTGAGAACGATTTCCCAAGTTAAAGCGGCCGATTTGAACGTGGGACGATCGGATGAAGACAAAGTGTTTATCTGGCAGCGCGATCGTTGGACGCTATCTGAGGCTCTCGAACGTCAGCCACCCCTATTAAGGCAAGGATACTTAACGGTGGTGGACATTGACGACGATCCGAGATTTTGGCCCAAGCACGCTCAAAATCACTTTATCTTCTTTCGCATTTGCCACTGCATTCAAACGTCTACAGAACCGCTCGCGGCGTTCTTGCGCCAACTGAATCCTTACGTGAAGGTCTTTCCCAACCAGTTACCGGTTTTGCCGCCCCCTCGCGTCTATCGCGATGATGCGCCGGTGACGCTCTTTTTTGGGGCCTTCAACCGAGAGGCAGATTGGGTCGAGATCGTGCCAGCTCTCAACCGGATTCTGAGCCAGTTCGATCGCCGCGTTTGCGTCCGCGTTATCTACGATCGCACCTTTTTCGAGGCCTTGTCGACCCCCCATAAAACCTTCGAACCGCTGTGTTCTTACGAGCGCTACCAGCAAATTCTCCATCAATGCGACGTGGCGATTTTGCCCCTGTTGCCAACCCAGTTCAACCACATGAAATCGGATTTAAAGTGGCTTGAATGTGCCGGTCACGGGGTGGCGGTTCTCGCCAGTCCGACGGTCTACGAACGGTCGATTATTAACGGGAAAACGGGGTTAATTTACCGCAGCGTTGCAGAATTTGAAGCCCAGCTACACCAACTGCTCGATCGCGCCGATTTCCGACGCTCGATCGCCGCCAATGCTTACCGATGGGTGAAAGAAAATCGCCTGTTGTACCGGCACTACCGCCAGCGATATCAGTGGTATCTCGAAATGCGCGATCGACTTCCCGAATTGAATGCGGCCTTGCGCGATCGCGTTCCCGAACTGAAAGTCTGGGTGTAACGTCAGTTTTGGATATGAAATATCCGGTGAGGGTGGGGAATGGGGAATGGGGAATGGAGTATTTTTCTCCCTAGCCAGGTGTTGTACCCAGTGTTGTCATCTGGCTTTCAAGAGGCTTACCGAACGCCTGAACCTCACCCATAGTCGGCATCCCGGCGATCTCGCCGCATCAAAACTGACGTTAAATAACGTCAGTTTTGGTTAAGTTGTCTCACCCCAATGCTGACTCCGAGCGATGTTCGGGCAGGCTAGAAATTCGAGAGCAAGTCGATCGCACTGGGATGAATTTCCTTGCTAGTGAGCTG